>CAUCXP010000158.1 GCA_958446785.1 uncultured Collinsella sp.
CCACATCTTCTTGGCCGTGCGCTTGGCACGCTCAAAGTCTTCCTTACTGGTGCCGGCTGCGCGTGAGGTGCTGGCCGCTGCAGTTCCACCGCCCAAGCTGGCGACGAACTTGCCCAAGCCGGGGACGTTCGCGGTCGCGGCGACAAAGGCCTCGTTCTCCTTGCGACGTGCGTCGATGTTTTTGGACAGGCCGCGCAGCACGCCGATCACGATGACGGCGATGGCGATCCAGCTGAGCCACTGGATGCGGGCTATCGATCCGATCATCGCGATGACAATGCCGGCAAAACCCATCACGATGGTGAGTTCATCGGCACCATTGCGACCCTTCATAAAGTCATTCATGCAAATTGCCTTTCATTCGATATGCCGCACGCCTTTATACCCGATTTAGAGCAAGGGGGACAGGTTATTCTGCACCAATGTGGTGTAAACGTGCCTGTCCCCGATACACCAAGATGGTGCAAAGCAGTCCGTCCCCAATGCCCCAATCACTTGGAGAGCTTGTCGACGACGCGTTCGATCTCGGCGAGCTTGGCGGCCTTGAGGTCTTCGTCGCCCGATTCGATTGCCGAGGTCACGCAACCCTCGATATGCGCCTTGAGCACGTCGGCGTTGATGCGCGCAATGAGCGCCTGCGTTGCCATGAGCTGCGTGGAAATATCGACGCAGTAGCGGTCCTCCTCGACCATCCGCAGGATGCCGTCGATCTGACCGCGTGCCGTCTTGAGCATGCGGGTCACCGATTTATGGTCTGCCATCATGGCGGGTCCTCGTTTCTGGTCGGGGTGCGCGTGGGTCGTTACGCGGCGGTTACGGACAGGGCGTGGAACTTCTCGCCGGCGCCCTCGACGGCGGCGGCGAGCTGCTCGGCGGTCACGGTGTCGGCGCACTCCACCTGGACGGTCTGGGTTTCGTGATCGGCGTCGGCGTCGGTCACGCCGGCCACGTTGAGCAACGCCGTCTCGACGGTGGCGTCGCAGTGGCCGCACATAAGGCCGGAAGTCTTAATTGTGAAACGCATGGATATTCCTCTCTGTTGTGTCGGCTTTCCTAGGCACCCGACCTTGACCTTCAAACCGTCGCTCGCGTACCAAAGTACGCGTCGCTCCTCTTTCAGGTCAATCTCGGGCACCTGGAAAACCCGTTCTAAATGGACTTAATGGTGAGCCTATTTTGCCACTTTAGGCTTAAAGGTTCGTAGGCGCAGCGCATTGCTTACGACGCACACGCTCGACAGGCTCATGGCCGCGGCGCCAAACATCGGCGAGAGCTGCCACCCGGTGAGCGGGAAGAACACGCCCGCCGCCAGCGGAATGCCGATGCCGTTGTAGAACAGCGCCCAGAACAGGTCCTGCTTGATGTTGCGAATCGTGGCGCGCGAAAGCTCGATGGCCCGCGCAACATCCATGAGGTCGCTGCGCATGAGCACCACATCTGCCCCTTCTTTGGCGATGTCGGCGCCGGTGCCAATCGCAAGGCCCACGTCGGCGCGCGCCAAGGCGGGGGAGTCGTTGATGCCGTCGCCCACCATGGCGACCTTGCCGCCCGCGTCCTGCAGCTCGCGCACATGGCGCTCCTTGTCGGCGGGGAGGACGTTGGCGATGACCTGTTCGCTGCTCAGCCCCACGCGGCGGGCGATTGCTTCGGCTGTCACGCGGTTGTCGCCGGTGAGCATGCGCACGCCGACGCCAAGCGAGCGCAGTGCGGCGATGGCCTCGGCGCTCGTCTCTTTGACCTCGTCAGCCACGGCGATGGTACCGACAAGCTCGCTGTTCTTGGCAAAGAACAGCGGCGTCTTGCCTTCGGCGGCAAATTGCTCGACAAGACCCGCGGGCACGGTAACGCCCAGCTCGTTCATCAGGCGTACGTTGCCGGCGGCAATGGCGTTTTGCCCCTCGCGCGCCGTAACGCCTCGTCCAGGCACGGCGGCAAAGTCCTCGACCGTGCGCGCCACGATTCCGCGCGCCTCGCACTCGGCCATAATCGCCTCGGCCAGCGGGTGCTCGCTCGAGCGCTCCAGCGCGGCAGCGAGCTTCAGTAACGCCTTTTCGCTCATGGCGGGCGAGCCGTCGGCGCGCGTGGCCACCTCAATGTCGGTTACAGCCGGCTTGCCGCGGGTGACGGTGCCCGTCTTATCGAGCACCACGGTGCCCACGCTGCGCAGGTTCTCCAGCGCCTCGGCGCTCTTAAACAGAATGCCCATCTCGGCGCCCTTGCCGGTGCCCACCATAATGGCGACGGGCGTGGCCAGGCCCAGCGCGCACGGGCAGCTGATCACCAGCACGGCGACGGCGGAGGTAAGCGCTTCGTTGATGCTTCCGGTCAGCACCATCCATGCCACAAAAGTTACGGCAGAGATTACAAACACCACGGGCACGAACACGCCGGCGACCTTGTCGGCCATGCGGGCGATGGGCGCCTTGGTGGCGTTGGCGTCCTCGACGAGCTGGATAATCTTGGCGAGCGATGTCTCGGCACCCACCCGCGTGGCGCGGAAGGTAAACGAACCGGTGCGGTTGACGGTGGCGGCGTTAACGGTGGCACCGGCGGTCTTTTCCACGGGGATAGACTCGCCGGTGAGCGCACTCTCGTCCACGGCCGAGCTGCCCTCGAGCACCACGCCATCGACGGGGATGGACTCTCCGGGGCGCACGCGCAGGACCTGGCCGGGAAGGATACTGTCGACGTCGACAGTGGTTTCGGTGCCGTCGTCGGCAACGACGGTCGCGGTCTTGGGTGCCAAGTCGATGAGCGCCTCGATAGCGCCGCCGGTTTTGGACTTGCTACGCGTTTCGAGGTATTTGCCCACGGTGACGAGCGACAGGATCGTGCCCGCACTCTCAAAATACAGGTTGCCCATGCTCGTCATCATGGCCTCGTGGATTTGCCCGGCGGCCAGCTGGTCGGCCATGATAAACATGGCATAGAACGACCAGGCGACGGAAGCGGTGGCGCCCACGGCAATAAGGGCGTCCATGGTCGGCGCGCCGTGCGCGAGCGATTTAAACCCGTTGATAAAGTACGCGTCGTTGACATAGACGATGGGGATGAGTAGGACGAGCTCGGTGAGGGCGAGCGTCATACTGTGGGTGTGGTCGGTGAAGACGCCGGGCAGCGGCCAGCCGAGCATGTGCCCCATGCCTATGTAGAACAGCGGGATGAGGAATGCGATCGAGACGATGAGGCGGGTGCGCATAGCGGAGGCGGCGGCCTCCAACTTTTTGGTGGGCGACTCCATACGGGCGGCGCCAGACCTGGCTTGCGCGCCGCCGTTTGAACCGGCGGCACCGGTGCCCGCATCGACGGGTGAGGCCGAGTAGCCCGCGCGGTCGACGGCGGTGCAGATATCGTCGGGGGAGACCTGCGCTGGGTCATAGTCGACCATCATGGAACCGGCGAGCAGGTTGACCGCGACGCTTTGGACGCCGTCGAGCTTGCTGACGGCGCGGTCCACGTGCGCCTGGCAGGCGGCGCACGTCATGCCGCCCACGTCGAATTTATCTTGAGCCATGGCTACTCCTTTCTGTGGCGTAGTGTCGGAAATGTTAACCAACCGATACTATACACCCATACCCCCTGGGGGTGTCCAGTAATGGTTGGAATGTATGACTTTTCATTACAGATGAGGGCGGCTGCTCAATCGTTGGCAGTCCCTGCCAAACATCTCAATCTGTAACAACTAGACCCCGTTTTACCGAGTATTTGTTACAGATCAAGACAAACAGTTGGCAGAAAACTCAATGTCTCAATCTGTAACATCTAGCAGCAAATATGACCTCTAACTGTTACAGATCGAGACAGACCGTCCGTGGTCGACTCAAATGTCTCGTTCTGTAACATCTAGAGAGGTTTTTGGCCCCTTACTGTTACAGATTGAGATGTTGTCTCGCGGGGCTGGGGTTTGTCTCGTTCTGTAACATCTAGACCTGTATCTGCCGAGCTAATGTTACAGATCGAGACAATTGCCGGGGAGGGGTCCCGTCACGGCAAGACGCCCGCCGCCTAGATGCAGAATCCGGGAATCACGCAGGTCCGTTTATCGGGCTTGCTTGCAGACGTGGCGTAATTAAAGACATCGCCGTCGTCGCCCACGCGGTTCATATAGAGCGTGCCCTCGTTCTCCGACGTGTCGGGGCTCGCCGTACGCTCCCACCAACAGACATCCTTGCCCTTCCACTGGCGAATCATCATGCTGTTCGTGGTAAAGGGGCTCACCTTAAGCTCGCGGAACAGCTGGTATTCCTTGCCCTCGCCGTTGTAGATGCCGGATAGGTAATGGCAGTCCTCGCTAAAGTCCTTGGGTGCCTGTCCGCCGCAGAGCTCGACCATGGCGGGCAGCCAAAGGGTCGCGGGCAGCTCGCTCAGGCACGAAGTGCTTTTGGTGGCGCCGACGTTGTTCGAGATCTTCTTGACCGGACTGATAACCGATTGCAGTTCCTTGGGAAGCAGCTTAATGCCGTCCTCATCGAGCCATGTGCGCAGCTCGCAGTCTTCCCAGCCACCGTTGAGCGGGTGCTCTGAGGCATCGCGCTCGGCAATACCTGCGTCAAAGATAAATGACAGTTCGAAATGCCTTTAAATCTACCCTCTGGTTCCCTCGCACTGTAATCAGATAATA
>CAUCXP010000159.1 GCA_958446785.1 uncultured Collinsella sp.
GCAGACGGCCGGCGGTATCGATAAGCACCAGGTCGCTGCCGCGCTTGTCGGCCTCGTCGAGCACGTCATAGCACACGCTTGCCGGGTCGGAGCCGCGGTCGCGCTTGATGACGGGAACGCCGGCGCGCTGGCCCCACACATCGAGCTGCTCAATGGCGGCAGCGCGGAAGGTATCGGCAGAACCGATCACGACGTTCTTGCCGCGGGCGGCCATGGCACTCGCAATCTTGCCGACCGTCGTGGTCTTGCCGGCGCCGTTGATGCCCACAAACAGCACGCAGCTCGGCGTATCGGCGAACGGATCGCGCTCGATGGGCACAAAGTGCTGCTCGAGCTGCTCGGCTAGGGCACGACGGAGCTGCGGGGCGGTCTTGAGGTTCTTCTTGGCCGCGGCGTCGCGCAGGTCATCAGAAACCTGGATCGCGACCTCGGCCCCCATGTCACCCATGACGAGCGTGTCCTCAAGGTCCTCCCAAAAATCCTCATCGACCTCGCCGCCAAAGTAAAAGACCTCGTTGAGGGCCTCGCGGCTGCGCTCAAGTCCGCGCGAGAGAGCGTCAAAGAATCCCATTATGCATTCACGACCTTTCCGGTTTCGCGATCGAGTTTTTGCGAGACGACGCGACTGACGCCGTCGGCTTGCATCGAGACGCCGTAGAGAACGTCAGCGTCCTCCATAGTACGGCGCTGATGTGAAATGACCAAGAGCTGCGTATCGGAACGCAGTACATCAAGGGCGCCGATGAGCTTGGACAAGTTGGCGTCGTCGAGCGCCGCCTCGACCTCGTCCAGCACATAGAACGGCACCGTGCGCGTGCGGTACACGGCAAAGAGCAAGGCGAGCGCCGTCAGGCTCTTCTCGCCGCCCGACATGAGCATCATCTTGGTGATGCGCTTGCCGCGCGGCTGTGCCACGACCTCGATTCCCGTCTCGGCCGGATGCTCGGGGTCGGTCATCTCCAGATGAGCCTGGCCTCCCGGGAAGAGCATGGCGAAGATCTCGCGGAAGTGCGCATCGACCTTCTCAAACGTCACCAGGAAGGCCTTACGCATCTTACGGTCGATAGCCACGGTGATCTTGGTCAGCGCCTTGCGCGCGCTCTCCAGATCGGCCAGCTGCTCCTCGATGTAGTCGGCGCGGCGCTTGAGCTGCTCGTACTCCTCCATGGCAACTTGGTTAACGGGACCAAGGTTGTTGATCTGGCGCACAAGCTGGTTGAGTTCGCGCTCGGCGGCATCGCGGTCCGTGGGCGCCGGAAGCATGAGCGCTTCCTCGAGCACCGTCGTGCCATCGGCGGTAATGGCCTTGATGGCAGCCTCGACCTGCACCTCGAGCTTGCCACGCGCGACCTTGAACTCGTTTTGCGTGGCGGAGGCGGTATCGACTCGCTCCTTAGCGCGGGCAACCTCTGCCTTGGCATCCTCGATGGTCTTCTTGAGCGAGGCCGAGTCCGCCTCCTCGAGTGAAGCCTGATCACGCAGGCGCGCGGCCCAATCCGACGCGCGCTCCAGCAGGGCCGAATAGCGCTCGTGCATGGGGTCGACGCGCAGACGCAGCAGCTCGAGTGAGCGCGAGGCCTGGCGTGTTCCGCGGATACGACGGTCGATGCCCTCAAGACGATGCTCCAGGTCGGGCACGCGGCCCTTCAGCGAACGCAGGCGTTCGCTCGTCTGGGCTAGGCGAACCTTGGCGTCGGCGAGCTTGCCGGCAGCCTCGGAATCGTCACGGCGAACGCGGTCGAGTTCGTCGTTGGCCTCGGCAATCTGCAAGCCCAGATCGCTTGCCTGCGCACGGGCCTCGTCACGCGAACGGGTAAGCTCGTCAACACGCGGGCGCGCAGCGCGAACGGCCTCGGAGGCCTGCTCTCGGCGCTTGGAGATGCGCACGCGCTCGACCTCGGCATTGTTGGCGCTTTGCTCCAGACGGCCGATCTCGGAAAGCAGCGAGCGGCGCTCGCCCTCAAGGCGGGCAATCTCACCGGCGGCATCGCCCTCGGCGGCACGCGCTTCCTCAACGGCCGCATTGGCCTCAACGACCTGGCCTGACACATGTTCAAACACAGCGGCCAAATCGGGCTCAAGCCCCTCCAGCTCGCGGATACGGCGCTTGCGCTCCAAGGCACCCGACGCCTCGCCGGCATCGAGGCCCACGCGCACCAGGCCGCCGCAGGCGACGCGGGCGCCGTCGGGGGTCACGTAAGTCACGCCGTCAACGACCGGCGCCGACAGCGCGGCAGCAAGATCGTCCACTACGTAATATCCGCCGAGCAACGCCTCGACGACGGGTCCGTAGCCTGCCCGCACGGACAGACGATCAACCAGGCGGGTACCGGCAGCGCCCTCAGCGGCGGTAGAGCCGCTCACGCCGCGCGCCACCAGCAGTGCCTCGCCCGAGGCCTTCTTTTGGTCCAGAGCCGCACGACCGGCACGCTCAAGCGCGGACGTATCGTCGAACAGCAGTGCATCGATATCGCCGGCGAGCAATTGCTCAACCAAGCCCTCAAGCTCGCGCGGGGCCTCGAGCACGTCGCCCAGACGACCCGAGACATCATCGCCCAGCGCACCCACCAGACGGCTCACCAGCGGCGAGCTGTCGGCCATGCGGGCATCGAGTTTCTTTTGGCTGGCAAGCTCCGAGCGCACCTCGGAGAGCTTGTTACGCGCTTCACTCTCGCGGGCACGCAGGTCCTTCAGGGCCGCGCGTGCCGCCTCGGTGGCCTCACGCGCATCGACCTGAGCCTGGCGCGCTTCCTCAAGAGCGCCCTCAAGCTCCTCGGCGCGGTCGCGACGGCTCTCGAGCGAGGCCGTGACCTCCTCGAGCTGCTCGTCAATCTGCTCCAGGCGCGAGGCATACATGTTGTCCTCGACCTCGGCATTGCTCAAGGAATCCTTCACCTTGGCGAGCTCGAACGCGGCATTATCGGCCACGCGCTGGGCATCGCGTTGCTCGCGCGTGAGCTGCGAAATCTGATTGTCGAGCGCAACGCGACGCTCGTGGAGCTCAGCAGCGGCAGGACCGGCGGCGTCAACGTCCTCCTGGGCCTGCATGTGCGCGCCGGTCACTTCCTCAAGCTGGGCGCGCGCGTCCTCGAGCTCCTCGACCACGCGACGACGCTGATGCTCGGAGCTCGAAATCTGCCCGCGCATGTCGGACAGGCGCGACACCATGTTGTGGCCCTTTTCCTCGAGCAGGCGCATGTCGGAGTTAATGCGGCCGACCACATCTTGCATATGACGGCGCTGGTCGCCCAGGTCGCCCACAAACAGGCCCTTTTCCTCGAGCATGACCTGAAGCTTCTCGAGCTCGCGCTCCTTTTCGCCCAAGCGGTACTGCGCAAGCTCCAGCTCGGCGGCACCTTCTTTGGAACGGCTCTCCAGGTCGTTCCACTGCGACTGCAGCGAACGCAGCTCGTCGACGGCTAGCACCTGCGTAAGCTCGTTCGCGCGCGAGGACAGCTCTTTGTACTTGCGCGCGCGATCGACCTGACGCTCCAACGGTCGCAGCTGACGGGCGATTTCCTTATTGATGTCGCGGGCACGCGTCAGGTGCTCGTCCATCGACTTAATCTTTTTGAGCGCACGCTCCTTGCGGCGCTTGTGCTTGGAGATGCCGGCGGCCTCCTCGATGAGGGCACGGCGCTCCTCGGGGCGGCTCTGCAAGATGGCATCGAGCTTGCCCTGGCTGATGATGGAATGCGTATCCTTGCCCAGGCCCGAATCGTGCAAGATGTCCTGAATGTCCATCAGGCGGCACGGACTCGAGTTGATGAGGTACTCGCTTTCGCCCGAGCGATACATGCGACGGGTGATGGCGACCTCGTCAAAATCGACGGGCAGCATATGGTCCGAGTTATCGAGCACCAACGTGACCTCGGCGACACCCACCGGCTTGCGCGCTGACGAGCCCGAGAAGATGACATCCTCCATGGCCTGGCCGCGCAGCTGCTTGGCGCTCTGCTCGCCCAGGACCCACAGAATCGAGTCGGAGATGTTCGATTTTCCCGAGCCGTTGGGACCGACGATGACGGTCAGGCCCGGCTCAAACGTCATATGGGCGCGGTCGGCAAACGACTTGAACCCTTTGAGCGTGAGGGACTTGAGATACACGGTTCCTCGCTTACACGTGCTTCTTGTTCAGAATCACGCCGTTGGTGGTGTAACCCATGCGGTCGAGCGCTTCGAGCGCGGCGGCTCCCTCGGCTTCCTTCTTTGAGGAGCCGGAGCCGCGTCCCTGACGAATACCATCGATCAACACCACGGCGGTAAAGGTGGGCGCATGCGCCGGGCCCTCGGAGCCAACGAGCTTGTACGCCGGGGGTTCGTGACCGTCGGCTTGCACGCACTCCTGCAAAAACGACTTGGGGTTCGCAGGATGCTCGGCACGCTCGGAAGCCAAATGCGGCTTAAGCGTACGGTGAATGAACTCTGCCGCGGCATCCCAGCCGGCATCCAGGTACAGTGCGCCCACGAGCGACTCGTAGACGTTCTCGAGCGCCGAATGCAGGCCGCGCGCACCGGTACCGGTCTCGGAGGCACCAAAGATGATGATGTCGTCGATGCCCCACCCATGAGAAACCTAGGACAGCGTAGCGCCCGAGACACGCGACACCTTCAGGC
>CAUCXP010000160.1 GCA_958446785.1 uncultured Collinsella sp.
CGCTTGTCGAGCTGTTTCACCTCGACTTTTTGATGAGTACCACGGTCTCGTTTAACACGTCCGTCGTGGTCAACTACTGGCTCAGCATGAAGTACGTGTTCGACCACCGCGAGGGCATGAGCCGCAAGCGCGAGTTCACGATCTTCACCATCCTGTCGGTGATCGGCCTGGGCCTCAACGACCTATACATGTTTGTGGGCGTCACGTTTTTGAGCATCGGCTACCAAGCCATGAAGGCCATCGCCACGTTCCTCGTCACCTGGTACAACTACTTCAGCCGTCGCTTCTTTCTCGAGGGCGCACGGTCGTAGTCGATTCGCTATTTGCTTGAATGTATAACCGGTTGGAATTCCCATTCCAACCGGTTTTTTTGTTTGCCGAAAGACCCGGCGACCCAGTCCCATTCGGATGAAAAACAGGCGGCCCGGATGTCTGTCCGAACCGCCCGTCTGGCGCGCTATGTCGAGGCCTCTAGCCTGTAACGTAATACCAGACCACGTTGTCGCCGTTGGAGAGAACGTAGTTGCTGCAGGCCGTCATAGGCGTTGTGCCGTTGACGGAGTACATCCAGCCGCTCGTGCCGCCGTACTGTTTCTCGGCCAAACCACCAATCGCGGAGACATATGTGCCGTACGACGAGCCATGTGCGTTGACAGAAGGACCCAGCGCGCACAGGGCATCGTAGACGGTAACGCCTTCGTTAAAGGTAAAGGTGCCACCAGAAGACACAGGATTGCCCACAGCGCTCGATGTGACCGAAACCGTCACTGTTACGTAGCTGGACTCCTGCGAGCCGCTCTGGCCGCCCGAGGAGGCGTTTCCACCATTAGAGGATGAGGCTCCATCAGACGACTGGCCACCGCCAGACGCATTGGAAGTATCACCGGCTCCCGTATTTTGGGCAGCGGATTTATCGCCAAACTTCTTGCCGTCCTGGTCCTCGGACTTCTTGTTATCCGAGTTCTTGTCCGATTCCTTGTTTGAAGACTCGGAATCGTCCTTGGACTTGGACTCATCTTTTGCGTCATTCGATGACTTGGAGTCCTCGGAACTGGCCTCGCCCGAAGCCATAGTCGAGCCAGACGCCTTGGTGTCCTTGGTGACGACGCTCTCCCCCGTCACGGCCTGAATGATCCAGTCGATGGACCAGGCGCCGCTCTCGGAAGGATGGACGAAGCCCAGCGAGACGACGATCAGAATGGTGCACGCGGCAGTCAAAACGCCAAGGAGCGCCTTGCGACGAGGGGCGGACGCCGCCGAAGCGGCGCCCTGTTGCTTTGCATCGTCGAACTGAATGAACGAGGAATCTGGTTGCTTGGGGTCAGCGTCCTTGGATTTATTGGACACAGCCCTCACCTACCGACGTTTGGTGAACACGAACACGCCGACGATGGCGAGACCGATGACGCCGGCGGCAACGCCAACAATGGCGAGCGGGTTGGTGCCAGCCTCCTGCTCGGAGGCACTAGAGGACTTCTTAGCAGTGGTCGTGGAAGCAGCACCCGTATCGGACTTGGAATCGGACTTCTTGTCGGACTTGCTGTCCTTCTTGTCAGACTTCTTGTCAGACTTCTTCTCGTCCTTCTTATCGGACTTATCGGTGTCCTTCTTGTCGGACTTGTTGTCCTTGGTCTCGGTCTTGGTCGACACCGTCGTCTTGGTCGTCGGCTTATGACCCGGGGCGATAGCGCCGCCGGCCTGCTGGCCCTTCGTGCCGGAGCCGGAACCCGTGTCCGTGCCAGCACCGGAACCGTTGCCAGCGCCACCGTTGCCACCATTAGTGCCAGAACCACCATTGCTGCCAGGGTTAACAGCATTCTTGGTCCACTTGGCATACAGCGTCAGATCGGCCGTCACTGGCGTACTGAAGTCATACGCCTGCGTGCAAGCCTCATCGGTGAACCAACCGCCGAAAGTGTAGCCCTTGCACTGTGGCTGAGTCGAGGGCTCCGTCGCCGCCTTGCCTTCCTTCACGCGTTGAGAATCGGGCATCGCCGCATCCTTACCGTTTGCGTCGAACGTCACGGTATAGCGTTTGACCCTTTGGCCATTACCCTTGACAGCAAACAGCTTGCCCGAGTCATTGACATAGTAGAGTGAACCATCGGATCCGACCGAAATAGAAGCCATGCAGTACTGCTGGTCGCCCGCCACGGGCGTATAAAGCAGTTCGGCCTCGTCATCGCCAATACGGTAACGATAGATGCCGCCCGGGTTGTTGTTGGACGTAAAGTAGACGTACGTCTCGCCATTCTGGACAGAAACGACCGGCTGCGACTTTACATCACCGCCGCCCGAAGCCCCCTGACGAATATAGCTACCGTCCGCCTTGCAAATGGAATAGTCCACGGAAAGCGTCTCGGCATCAATCACTGCAAGCTGACCGTAGTGATACGTGTACTTGTTCTGATAACCGCCCATAAAGGATTCGGTCGATGAGCCTCCGACCACAATCTTGCCGTTGGCCAGCACCGGCGTCGAGGTCGAGCTGCCACCAAACGTCACCTTGCCAAGCTCAGAAAGGGTTCCGTCCGTTCCAACCGAAAGCTTATGCAAAACGCCATCGGCGCTCACGACATAGGCAATCGATCCATCGACCAGCACCGTCGTGCGCACGCGCTCGGCAATCTTGAGCGACGCAACGGTCTTTCCAGTTTCGGGGTCGACCGTGCTCACCGTACCGGAATCATCTGCGATGACGCCATAATTGCCCGAGAACGCCAAGCCGGCCCAGTAATAGCCCTTGCTGTTCTCGTTCTTATGCTGCCACATAACCTTGCCATCGGAGATGCGCACGCAGAGCAGGTAGCCGTCGCTCGAGTCGGACCAGCTGGCCGATGCCGTCCCAAAGTAGGCAAAGCCGTCACGAACCGTAATGGACGCAAGAGACTGCTGAGCACCATCGGGGCCAGCAGGCAACTCATCGGTTACCCAAACCGTCGCCAGAGCATCAACCGTCAGCGCCTGCAGGCGACCGCTCGAAAGCGGCACGAGCATCACGCCGCCAGTGTATACCATACGCGAGGTCGAATCGATCTTTGCCGCCAAAGGCGATTCGGCAACGGTCTCACCCGTGTCGACATCTTTCTTGAGCAGCTTGGAACCAACGGCCACGTAGAGGTAGTCACCGACCAGCAACGGGTCGGAAATACCCTTGCTCCATTCGTTCGAGCCCTTGAGCTCGCTCACCCATTTTGCCTCAGCGTCTTTCGTGGGCACAGGAGCGTCGGTTACTTTGTCGGCGCTCGTATAACCAGGCCAATCGCTATCCCAGTTAGGACGTGCGGCACCCGGGTCAACAACAACACTGTCGACGCCGGGCACAGTATCGCCGGGAGCAAAAGCCCAGACGATTTTGTCGCCAGACTTGAGCACATAATCGCTATCGAGCTGAGACCCAGGAACGCCGTTGACAAAGAACGACCATACACCCGACAGCTCGATGCCATCAAGCGGAGATACGAGACTATAGACGCCCCAATAGCCAAATTCGTCGTACATTTTTGACTTTATGCCAAGGGCATCGAAGTAAGCAGCGGAGGCATCCTTGATCGACGTGCCCTTAACAAACACCTGGATCGACGGGTTCGTCCAACGCTGAGCTATCCCGGTCTTTTTGCCAATAATCTCCATCGTGACGGAAACCTGCTCGGGCGCGGGGTCGCCGTACTTCGAGTAGCACCAGACGACGGAGTCGCCGTCCTTGAGCGTGTAGCCGCCCGCGCCGACCTCGGAGGCGCTGCCGTTGACGAACAGCTGCCAGTACGCGCCGGTCGCCGAGTCGTTGCCGAGCTTGCGGTCCTTATCGAAGGGCGACGTGATCGTGTTGAGCGCCCAGCCCCAGGTGCCGTTGGGATCATAATCGGTGGTCAGGCCGGCCTGCTTGAAGAGCTGCTCGGAGAGGTCGGCCGCGGTCGAGCCCTCCTTCAGCGTGATCCGCTGCGCGGCGGTCCAGGTCTGCTGGGCGCCCTTGGCGTCGGTGCCGACGACGGAGCACGTGGCAGAGACATCCTGGCTCTCGGCCTTGGCAGGCTGAGTCTTGGCCTCTCCAGCGGCAGAGACAACGGCGGCGTCCTGCTTCGAGGCATCGGACGTCGATGCAACCGGCGCCTCATTGCCTGCAGCGCTATCGTCCTCAGTCTTGTCGGTAGGGCCCGAAGTTGTCGCGGCGGCATCTTGCTCGGCAGTGCCCCCATTCGCCACCACGCCGCTCGCATTGAGGTCGGCAGCGGGGCTTGTCGCGGACTCACCAGAGCCGTTCTCGTCCGGCGTCGCAGCCTGAGCCACAGCCTCGGCAATGCCCTCGGCGCCCTCGGCCCACAGCTGAGCCGGCGTGGTGCCAAAGGCCATCGCGAAGGCCAGGAATGCCACCAGGCCGCGCTTGGCTACGCCGCGCGCAATTGCGCCACGGCGATGCGAGACGCGCTGGCGCTCGTCCACAAACATATCCATTTGCCTCCCATTGTCTGTACTTGGAGCGTTGCCTTGAGGCTGCCCCACGTCATCGCGCATGTTGCGCTCGAGTTCCCCCATCGGGGTCCCCCTTCCCTCCAGAGCCCTATGCACACCGGCGGCATACGCCGCAGCCGCATGCAAGATG
>CAUCXP010000161.1 GCA_958446785.1 uncultured Collinsella sp.
GCAGTACTCCAGGAAGGCGTACACGTCACGCCAAGCGATGACCTCGAGCGGGTCCTTGCCGTTAACGTGCAGGTTGCGCATGGCGTTGATATAGAGCTCGTCGGCCTCGGACTCGATGGTGTTGATCTGGATGACGAGCTCGCGCAGCGTTTTGGACTTGCGGTAGTTGGGAAGTTCGACCATCAGGTCCTTCATGGCGCGGCAGGCATCGGTTACCTTGTGGGCGATGACGACGGCGTCGGGATGGATGCTCTGAATGTTGGTGAAGTAGACGCGCTGCACGACGCCCTCGATGCGGTCGAGCACGGTGTCGAGTGAGCAGCTCATCAGATCCAGATCCTCGCGCTCGAGCGGGGTGATAAAGGCGGTGAGCAGGGCGTCTTCGAGTTCGTGGTGCTTCTTGTCTGCCGCATGCTCAATCGCATGCATCTTATCGAGCATGTCGTGGATCTGCGCGGGGTCGAAGTTCTCAAAAATCTTGGTGAGCAGCTCTGCGGCCTGGACGGAGAGGTCGGCGCAGGCGACGTAGTTGTCAAAGTAGAACGAATCGGGTTTCTTTGCCATGGGTGGGTCCTTTCGAGGCGAAGACGGGTGGGCGAAGTGTTGCGGTCCGGATGGACGTTCGGTTTGACTAGAGGAACATCATGAACAGCTTGGCCATGACAAAGCTGATGAGTCCACAGGCGGGGAAGGTGAAGAACCAGGTGAACATCATGTCTTTGACGACGCCGAAGTTGATGGCTGAGAGGCGCTTGACGGCACCGACGCCCATGATGGCGCAGGTCTTGATGTGTGTGGAGGACACGGGGATGCCGGTAAGGGTGGCAAGCAGCAGGTTCGCGGCGCCCGCGAGGTCGGCGGAGAAGCCCTGATACTTCTCGAGCTTAACCATGCTCTGGCCGACGGACTTGATGATGCGCTCGCCGCCCACGCTGGTGCCGATGCCCATGGTGGCCGAGCACAGCAGCATGATCCAGATGGGGATGCCGGCGTCGCCGACGCCGGTCTGGCCGTTGGCGAAGGCGACACCTAGAAAGAGCACGCCGATGAACTTCTGTCCATCTTGCGCGCCGTGCATAAAGCTCATGGCCGCAGCGCTCGCGATCTGAGCGTATTTAAAGAAGACGTTGGCACGTCGCCTATTGGCGGCGGCAAACAGAATCGAGACGAGTTTGCACAGGACCCAGCCCATGACAAAGCCCAGACCGATGGAGAGCGCCAGGCCGTAGATGACCTTCATCCACTCGTGGACGTTGACGCTGTTCGCGCCGCCGAGGGCGATAGCGGCACCGGTCAGGCCGGCGATAAGGCTGTGGCTTTGCGAGGTGGGGATGCCAAAACGCGATGCTGTGGCGCCGTAGACGACGATGGAGAACAGCGCCGCGCAGAGGCACGCGAGCGCCATGGTGCTGTTTCCGCCAAAGTCGACGATATGTGAGATGGTGTTGGCGACGCTCGCGTTAAAGTGCGTCATGATGAGCACGCCCAAGAAGTTGAATGCGGCGCTCATGAGGATGGCGGCGCGGGCGGGCATGCAGCGCGTGGTGACGCAGGTCGCGATGGCGTTGGGCGCGTCGGTCCATCCGTTGACGAAGATGGCGCCGAGCGCGAGAATCACGGTGACGGCAAGGACTGGGTTCGACACAAGTTGGCCGAGGAAGGTTGAGAACGTTACGTCCATATATGGGCTTTCTCGAAGTTTGCAGACACGTTACAAAAACATGATAAATCGTATCACCTCCTGTGGGTTTCTTTACCGAGTTCTGATGGGAGAAGTGAATTTTTGGGCACTAAAATTGAATATTAGCCCTGTTGACCGCCGGTGTTCTTTTTGCTAACACGTCGTGCGGACGTGCGCATGCGGTCCGACACGCCAAAACCACAGCCTGTTCGCTTTACAACATACAAACATGCGTTCGATAATAGAGGCATGGAATATCGACAGACAGATGGCAAAACTCGGCGCGTGCACAAGCAGTATGTGGACGTCGTGGCCCGCATCCTCGCGGGCGGACAAGTCGTGCCGGTCACCGTCTGCTGGGTCGACGGTCGCTGCTTTACGATTGACGAGATTGTCTCGTCCACGGGCTTTGGCTTAACGGTCCACGGTGTTCGTACGGCAACGTATAAAGTTCGTTTTGGCGGGCATGCGACCGAGTTGTATCTGGAGGACCAGGCGCACGAACGGCTGGACGGCTCGCAGGCGCACGTGATGCGTTGGTGGGTCTGGGCCTTTGATCGTACGCTTGAGGGCGAGCGCCGTAGGTAAGGACGTACAGCATTCGGGTACAATGACAGGAATCTTGTTACCTACGGCGCTGTCGTGCGCTTTTTGAAAGGACGAAGTATGAACGATATCCAGGGCTATCAGAACGGCCCCGTCGAGACCGGCGCAAGCCGCGCCAAGGAGATGTCGCCGCGCGCGTACAATCTCGCCATGTCTGCCATGATCTTCTTGGGCTTTTGCGCCATGGGCGCCGGCGCCTACTTTACGAGCACCATGTCGTTTGCGCGCATGATGATGAGCGGGGCCGCCTTGCCGCTGGTCTTTGGCTCGTTTATTTTGACCATCGTCGGCATCGTCATGATGTCAGCTGCCGCCAGCAAGCAGTCCGTGGGCCTGTCCCTTGTGGGCTACGTAATCTTTGCGAGTACCTTTGGCCTGACCGCGTCGTTTGGCCTTGCCAACTACGACCTGCCCACCATAAACACTGCCTTTATCGCCACGGCCGCCATCACCTTTGTCTTTGGCGCCTTGGGCGTGACGTTCCCCAAGTTTTTCCAGCGCGTATATGGCATCGGTTTTGGCATTCTGCTCGCCACTATTCTGGTTGAGATTGTGCTGATGTTCATGGGTGTCTCGCAGACCATCACCGACCTGATCGTGATCGTGGTGTTCGCCGGCTTTATTGGCTACGACACCTATGTGGCAACGACGGTGCCGCCCACGCTTCCCAATGCGGTGCTCATGGCGTCCAACCTGTTCGTGGACATTATCAACGTGTTCCTGCGCATCCTGAATATCCTTGGTCGTCGCGACTAGCGGCGAGTTGCAGCGGTGTTTGCCGCGCGCGTAAATCAATGCGAAAGGCGGTCCTTCGGGGCCGTCTTTTTTGTACGCGGCGGGGTATCATGGATGGGAAAAAGCCGATAGCGGCAGCGACAGGAAAGGTGACCACTTATGGCAGACGTCGACAACAGGAACCGTAACCGCAGGCCCAACCGCGCGGGACAGCCCAACCCCAAGCGCGAGGCTC
Organism: uncultured Collinsella sp.; assembly: GCA_958446785.1. GTDB lineage: Bacteria > Actinomycetota > Coriobacteriia > Coriobacteriales > Coriobacteriaceae > Collinsella. Next base: position 3,258 of record CAUCXP010000161.1, read on the forward strand.
GCGCCAAGGCCGCCGAGCGTCACGTGGCAACTGTGTCCGAGGCGTGTACCAAGGATATCGAGCGCTCGCTTGCCGGCGTTCGCGAATTCGACGGTATGCCTGCCGGCTTTGTCGCGGCGATGAAGGCCAAGGCCCAGAGTGCTGTGACCGCCGAAGAACAGGTTGCCGAGGACGTCGAGGGCGCGGAGGCTGCCGAGACCGAGGCAGCGCCTGAGCCCGTCGAGGAGCCTGCTGAGGAAATCGCCGAAGCTGAGTCCGCGCCTGCTGAGGAGCCCGCTCAGGTTCTGCCCGAGGTCACCGTGCTCGATGCCTCCGCCACGCAGGCCATCCTGGACAACGGTCGTGGCTATGCGCAGTTCTGCGACATGGCCGTGCTCGCCTTTGCCTCGTTCACCAACCCGGGCGGTGGCTATATTCAGGGTTATCTGGGCCAGGAGGCGACGCTCTGCGCCGATTCGTATCTGTACAACGTGCTCGACAAGCAGCGCAAGTGGTATGGCGAGAACCGTCGCCGCAATATCAACTGCGAGCTCTACCGCAACCGTGCGCTGGTAGTGCCTGCGGTGCGTTTTGACCGCAACCACGTGCATGCGTATGCCGATGTGATCGTGGCCGCCGCGCCCAATGCCAAGCGTGCTCGCCAGGAGTACCGCGTGAGCGACGATGCCTTGCTTGACGCCCTGCGCGACCGCATTCGCTTTGTGCTTGCTATCTGCGATGAGCTGGGCCGCGAGAAGCTCATACTGGGTGCTTGGGGCTGCGAGAACAACGGCTTTGATGCCGAGGCCGTAGCCGAGCTCTTCCGAAAGGAGCTCGCGTCGGGCGACTTTAAGGTCAAGCAGGTGTTCTTTGCCGTGCCTTCTACGCGCTGGGATGAGGACTTCGCCAAGTTCGAGCACGTGTTGGCAAACTTCCCCGAGCGCAACGAGGAGTCCTATGCCCAGGTTGCCGCCCGCGCTGCGGCCGCCCGTGCTGCCGAGCAGGCTCAGGCCGCTGCCGAGGACGATGAGGATGACGACGACTGGCGCAAGTACCTGTAAACGGTACGTGCCGACAAATAGGTCGAGCCGGCGGGAGGGGCTGCTCCCGTCGGCTTTTTACTAAAGGAAGGGCTTACGATGAAAAACGTTCTGTGCTTTGGCGACAGCAACACCTATGGCTATGATCCGGCTGGTATGCGCGATGGCACTGCGGTGCGCTATGCGCAGGATGTGCGCTGGTGCGGTGTGGCGCAGCGTGACCTGGGCGAGGGCTGGCATGTGATTGAGGAGGGGCTCAACGGCCGCACGACGGTGCGCGACGATATGTGCCATCTGGACACT
>CAUCXP010000162.1 GCA_958446785.1 uncultured Collinsella sp.
CTCAATCTGCGGCACCAGTTTGCGAAGCTTTTCCACATCCGAATCGGTGAGTTCTTGGGACGAATAGATCTCTACCATGCGGGCTGCATTGAGGCCCAGGCTGTTGACCAGGCTGTTTTGGATGCCGCCGATGAGCGAAGTCATGGCGATGACCGAGGCGATGCCAATGACGATGCCAAGGATGGTGAGCAGGCTGCGTCCCTTGTTGGCCTCGAGCGAGTGAAGGGCTTCTTGGACAAGATCGCGGGTGCTCATTCCTTCGCTCCCTTCGGCTGATTGGTGGATGTCGAAATCGTGGGCAGGGCGTTCACGGCCCCGCGTAACGTATTCGGTGTATGCGCGACATATGCGCCGTCATGGATTCGCCCGTCACGGATGGTTACGGCTCGATCGGCCTCGGCGGCGATGCCGGGGTCATGCGTGATGAGTACGATGGTCTTGCCGCGTTTCTGGAGCTTGTGGAAGGTTTCCATGACGAGCGCCCCGGTTGTCGAGTCTAGATTTCCCGTTGGCTCGTCGGCCAAAATGATGGGCGGGTCGTTGACGAGGGCGCGCGCGATGGCGACGCGCTGCATCTGTCCGCCCGAGAGTTCCGATATGCGGTGGTCCCAATGGTCGACCGGCAGTGTGACGGCTTGCAGCGCGTGCACGGCGCGCATCTCGCGCTGGCTACGCGGCACATTGGTGTAGGACAGCGGCAGCATGACGTTTTCGATCACCGTCAGACGCGGCAGCAAGTTAAAACTCTGAAAGACAAAGCCGATGCTCAGCGCGCGCACCTCGGTGAGCTCATCATCGTCGAGCTCGGCGACGTTGAGCCCTTGCAGGAAATAATCACCCGCCGTCGGCTTGTCCAAGCAGCCCAGGATGTTCATGAGCGTCGACTTGCCCGAGCCCGAGGGGCCGGTGATTGCGACGAACTCACCGGGGTTCACCGCCAGGCTCACGTTGTGCAGGATGTGGGCGCAACCGGCCTCGCTCTCAAAGATGCGGTGCACGTTGCGGATGTCGATGACGGGACGCATTACTTGCCCTCGTCGGCAGACATATTGTCGCCGCCGTCTGCCGTCATGCCTGTGCCGGTATCCGTCACGATGGTGTCGCCGTCGCGTAACTTGGTAACCGGGACGTCTGGGTTGATCTCGTTGCCCTGGTCGTCGCGCTTGACCTGCGTCTTACCGACTACAGCCTCGTTGTCGTTTTGCGTCACGACGGTCACCTTCACGCGGCGCGTCTTCTTGCCTTCCGAATCGGTGGCCAGATTGACGTAATAGTGCTCGCCATCTTCGGTCATCAGCGCCATGGTCGGCACCATAACCACGTCGTCGAGCTTCTCGGTCACTACCGAGACCTCGGCAGTCATACCCGGCTTAAGGCGACTGTCGGGTGCTTCGATGAGGATGTCGACGTTAAAGGTTACGCTGCCGCCGCCGGAGTTGGAGTCGGAGTTTGCCACCGAGGCGATGGCCGTGACCGTTCCCTGGCTCACGATATCGGGAAACGCTGGATAGGTCACGTTGGCGCTCTGGCCCACGGCGATCTTGGCGATATCCTTTTCGCCCACCTGCACGGTCACCTTCATCTTGGACAGGTCGGCAATCTGCATGCACTGCTTGCCGCCGCTTGTATCGCTTTCGCCCATGATCATGCCGCCTGTTACCGTGGCGCCCACCTTGGCGTTGAGCTCCACGATGCTACCCGAGCTCGGGGCCGTGACCGTACGGCTGGCGGCCTTGGCGTTCGCCTGGTCGAGGTTTGCCTGGGCCGATGCGAGGCTGCGCTGCGCGGCCGATACGGCGTTCGTGTCCGCTGATGCGGCGGAGACGCCAGCCGCTGCGGAAGCTCCATCGACGTCCGTCGTTGGGGTGGCCTGCGCGACAGCGGCGGCTTTCTGCGCGTTGGTGAGGTCTTCCTGGGCGGCTGCAACTGCACGCTGCGCCTCGGCAACGTTGCGATCGAGCTCGTCGTTTTTAATGGTCATAAGCACGTCGCCCTCGTTGACGGATTGGCCTGCCTGCACGTTGATCGAATCGACCGTACCGTCGACAGAAGGGGAGACCACTGAGGACGAAATGGGTTTGAGCTGGCCTTTCGCCTCGACCGTTGTGGTAAACGTGCCCTCGGTCACCATGTCGGTCACAGGCCCGCTAGCGCCCTGCGGCTGCGCATTGATAACCAGGGTTGCGACAATGGCAATGAGCGCGATGGCACCTACGACGCCGGCGGCAATACCGCGTCGAATCAGCTTTTTGCGTCGACGTTCGGCACGTTTTGCCTTGAGCTTGGCATACGCCTCTTCATCGGAAATTTCGGCCGTATCGTTCGTGCGTTCGCTCTGCTTGTCGGCATGTACGTTTTTAATCAGAGGAATCGTTTCGGTGGCACCTTCGGGCGTGTACTCGGCATCATCCGGGCCTGGGGTGATGGTGGGGACATTCGGCATAGCGTCTCCTTTATAGAAAGTTCCTCAATAAGTATATGCGCTCGTCGCGTAAGGCGGGCGCATATGGCGGATTCTTTCGGAACTGTTAGATTGGTCGCAGCGGCTCCACGTTGTAGGAATGCGCGCGTTGCACTACGAGTGGACAACCACGCACAGGCCGACTTTGATGCAGTCGTGAAGTGCCTTGGCGTCGGCCAGGCGCAGGTTGATGCAACCGTGGCTGCCGCACCACTTGTACGACTCGGCGTTATCGAAGCTCTTGTCGTTTTGCCAGGTGGCATCGTGGAAGCCGATCATGTTGCCCTCAAACGGCATCCAGTAGCTAACCGGGCTTTCGTATTTGGGCTTGCCGGTCTCGGGGTCCTTGGCACCGATGAGCTTGCTGGCGCCATTGTTGCTGTTGATCTGCCAAACGCCTTCGGGCGTGGCGTCCTCTCCCGGCTTGCCGGAGATAAAGTTGGCCTCCCACACGATATTGCCGCTCTCGTCGTAGTAGCGCGCGTGCTGCTCGGACAGATCGACATCGATGTATGCCTTCCAGTCGGGCTCTCCCTTTGCGGTAAAGGTGTCGGCCTTCTGGGAGTACTTGATCTCGATTTCGCCGGTCTGCTTGTTGTTAATGGCGTCTTCGACCTGCTTGGCGAGCGAGCTGCTGTCGATGGACCAACCAAAGTCGCCGCCTTCGACGGCGCACTGCTTGCCATCGGCGCGCGTCCACCAGCGAGTGGAGCCCACGGTATTAAAGCCGTTGGCAAGCTCGGCTGCCCAGCTGCTGATCTGCGACGTATCGAGCGTGGGGTTGGCCGGATCGGCAAAGCTGATCCACTGCAACACGGAGCTGCCATCAACCTTGCCGGCATCCTCGCCGTTGAGCTTGAGGGTCACGTTGACGCCCAAGAAGTTGTTGGCGGCATCGCATGCGGCCTGAATCTGATCATCGGTCAGCGTTCCATTGAGTGGCTCATAGGCAACGTTGCCGAGCTTGGAAAGATCTACGGTCTCGGCCAGCGAGGCAAGCTCGAGCTCGGCATACTTAATGACATGCTCGCGGTTGAGTTTTTCGTTGGAGCGCGCCTTCTCGACGGTAAACTTGCCGGCCTGCTCGTCATAGGAGCTATTGGCCTCGAACGCGCCCGAACGCCCCTCGTTAAACTCGTCGATGGCGGCGCCCAGATCCTTCTCAAACTGCTTTTGGTCAAAGGTGTCGGAGAGCATGGACAGGTCGACGTCTTGATCAAGATCGACTTCGTTGGAGCTAGCGGTTGTTTTGGTCTTGCCGCTTAAGGATTCTACAAGGCGAACCGGCCATACAATGGCTTCGTTGCGGCTGATAATCTCTTTTGCGGCAGCTTCGCCGTCGACAATGGGCTCATCGGACTCGGGCTGATAGGTCCAGCTAAAGTCATCGCCTGTCACGGTGAGCTTATAGTGCTTCCAAGCCGAGTTGACCTTGGTGGCGGCAGACGAAGCGTTGGAGAACGAGACATCGACGCCGGCGATAGTGGTGTTGGGGTAGGCTACCTGCGAAAACGCTACAACGCCTACGATATAGACAATGACGATAAGACCCAGAACGACAAAGAGCGTCGTCTTTTTGCCCGACTTATTGTTCTCGGCGGGTTTGCGTGCGGGGCCGCGATCGCCTCGAGCGTGCGTGGGGGGCTGCTTGGGCGCATTGCCATTTGCCTGGCGCTGCTGATGCTGCTTGTTCGGACGTTGGGAAACGTTTGCCGCACCTCGCTGCTGACCGCGGCTCGGCGCGATAGGACGCGGCGACTGAACGCCGCCGGTGTGCCTGCTCGGCTGCTGCGGATCGGGAATCAGTTGAGTTCGATCGTTTTGCGACATCGTATGCATATCCTTCGGATTTCGCCTTGCGGCTCATCGTGTTTTTACTGGGCTTGCATTATAGCGATTACCCAGTTGTTTGTGGTATGGAAACGGTGGCATTCAAAAGAGGTGGGACATTTGTCCCACCTTCGAGTCTTTCTTTGTCGCTATCCGCACACACCGCATTTTGCACAGGCCGAAAGTGCGGCCGGAGCCTGCGCGATGCCACCCTTTGCCGTCTCGCGCAGCGTGGCCG
>CAUCXP010000163.1 GCA_958446785.1 uncultured Collinsella sp.
TGTCCTGTTGACGATCAGTGCTTTTACCGGGGAATCCGTCACGGTGGGTTGATCACTGCTGGCAGGCGGTCGCGCAAAGTGCGTTTGCTCGGCGTTTGGATAACTGCATTGGCCGTTTACCGCAACCTTAGCTCTCAGCTAATGAATTCAAGTTCAATCCTTCCTACGATGTGCTGTGTGCCGGCACGGTAGCCGGATCGTAGGAAGGATGAATAATGGCAAAAAAGGGAAAGAAGCCGATCGGCAAGATTATCCTAGGCGTCATCGTGGTGCTGGTTATCGTCGGTGCCGTGGGTTCTATGGGTGGTAATTCAACCGATTCGTCTGCGAGCGATTCGGCAAAACCTGCCGAGGCGACACAGCGGGCTGAGGAGCAAAAAGAACCGCAAGAACCGTATATCATTGCTGACGAGGCTGAAGACACCTCCAGTCAGTTTGCCTATAAGATCACGGGCACGCTGACCAATAACACGGACAAGGAAAAGAGCTACATTCAGATTGAGTATGTTCTGTATGATGCCGATGGCAACCAGGTTGGAACGGCTCTTGCAAACACCAATCATCTGAAGGCGGGCGGCTCCTGGAAGTTCGAGGCGCTGGGTACGGTGTCTCCCGACCAGGTTGCTAGCTGGGAGCGTTCGGACGTAAGCGGTTTCTAGCATGTTGCATGCACTGGGGGAGGTGAAGTCGTATGCCCGATAAAAAGCTGACCGAGGAGTTGCTCAATGAGCTTCTCGATGCGCCGAACATCGATGGCTATATCAGGGAGCACGACTTTGCCGCTCCGTCGCTTTCGGACTACCTGAAGCAGCTGCTGCAGGAAAAGGGCTTGGAGCGCTCGCGCGTGGTTCGTATGGCCGATCTCAATGAGACCTTTGGCTATCAGATCTTTACCGGTGCGCGTCACCCGAGTCGCAATAAGGTGCTGCAGATTGCCTTTGCGATGGCGCTGACGCTCAAAGAGGCCAACCGTGCACTGACGGCTGCCGGGGTAAGCGTCCTTAACTGCAAGGATCGCCGTGATGCGATTATCATCTTTTGCATCGATCGCGGGTGCAGCCTCCAAAAGGTCAACGAGGAGCTGTATCGCTTTGGCGAGGAGACGGTGAGTTAGCGACTGATATCTGAGCCGGCGGGGCTGCCGAACAACGATGCAAGCGAACGGGGCGCGGATGCCATGGGGTGTCTGCGCCCTGCGCTATGATGGAGGCTATGGATACTCAGACCCCAACATATTCCGATGACGAGCTGACCGCAGCACTTGCCGAACATCTGGCGTCGCTCGATCGCGACGACAGCTATCGCGTGGAGCGTGTGCTTAAGCGCTCGTCCGTTGAAACAACCGAGCTCGTGTACTTTGAAGGAACCGGCGGTGGTTCGCTCGGCCCCTTTGTTCGCAAGCGCATCGACGCGTCGGCCCAGATTGGCGGGGCGTATGAGCGCTTGTTTGCTGCCCAGCGCGCCGGGCGACGGTATGAGCACTTGCCTCGGATTGTCGATTGCCGCCGCGTGGGCGACGAGCTTTGCGTGGTCATGGAATATATCGAAGGCGAGACACTCGAGGCCCTGGTGGGGCGTTTGGGAGCGACGCCCGATTATGCTTGCGAACTGTTTGGCGCCCTTTGCGATGCAGCCGCCGAGCTCCATGCCGGCTTCGCGGCGGCGGGGGAGATTGCTGCACCGGTGATTCACCGCGACCTGAAGCCCTCGAATATTATCGTGTCGGGCGTGAGGTATTCGGCTGAGGTCGGTATGACCTTTTCGTCGCTGGTGATTATTGACTTGGGGATCGCGCGCGTGTGGCGCGCTGGCGCCGATGCCGACACCGTCAAGTTCGGCACGCGACCCTATGCGCCACCCGAGCAGTATGGGTTTGGGCAGACGAGCGTGCGCAGCGACGTCTACGCACTTGGCGCCCTGTTGTTCTTCTGCTTGACGGGAGTCGACCCTAAACCAGGGCTCGACATGCGCGAGCAATGCGAGGCGCGTGGCATTCCCACTCCACTTGCCGATGCCGTCTGCATGTCGATGGCGCTCGACCCGGCCAAGCGTTTTGCGAGTGCGGAGGCATTGGGACGGGCGACGCGCGCGGCATACGACCTGAGTCGCCCCGTGCGGCCCCCTGCGCCTGCGCCTGTCCGTAATCCGGCATCGGAGACGGAGCTGACGCCCCAAGGGCTCCAGAACCCCGCAGGGCTTCCTAGGCCTGCCGCCTCCGCTGCATGCGGTCTGCTCTCTCGCGTTCCGGAGTCTCTGGGGCGCATTTGGAATACGCTCGTCTGCTTCTCGCTGCTTGTGTTCTTTGCCGGAAGTCACTTTGCCGTCTTTCACCCCACGGGAGCAAACCAAAGCTACCCGACGTGGCTTCTCATAATCGAGTATTTTTTCTTTGTCGATGGCCTTATGGTGCTTATGCATTTTGCGCTGCTCGATAAGCGCCGTCTTCGTTGGCGATTCGCACTGCTCGACAGCTATCGCGGCAAGAAACTCGCGAAACTCTGGCTCAAGGCATTGGGTGTGCTGCTCCTATGCATGATCGTCATAGTCGCGGTTGCCAATGCGACCGGCGTCGTCGATACCTCCGCTACCTAAAAGAAAAGGGCCCCATTGGGGCCCTTTGCAGTTGCGCTTAGATGCGGTTCATCTGAGCGGCGACTTTGTTGTACCAGTCCTGCCACGTGGGCGGGCAGTACTTTTTGGCCGCTGCCGGGGTAAGGGTGGAGCCGTAGTTGGCGCCCAGATAGGCAACGTGAGCGGAGATGCCCTCGCTCCAGCTGCCAAAGCTGCGCCAACCGCCGCCACGGGCACTCCAGCCCCAGGCGTTGTAAGAATTGGCGCAATAAGCACCCTTTGTGCTCTCGATGCAGGCGATGGCGGGGGACCAACGGGGGTCGACACCGGTATTCCAAGCGGCGACGGCAAAGTTATAGCCCTGGCCTGCCATGGGGGAGCCGGCGAGATAATTGTCGATGCGGCTCGTCCACTCATTAATGAACGAATCGTAATCGGAGCTACCGGTATTGGCGTTGTTCACCGTGGTGTCGATGGTGGTGTTGGTGTTGGTGGCCTGGCTGCTGGAATTGCTGCCGCTTACGCCCTCGCCCGAGAGCTTCTCGGCGGCAGCGGCCTTATCGGCCTCAAGCTTGGCAAGCTCGGCGGCATTTTCCTGCTCGGCTTTTGCCTGTGCCTCGCTGCGGAGCTGCTGGGCCTGAGCCAACGCATCCTCGGCGTTTTTCTGCTCTGCCTCAAGCTGAGACTTGGCCTGCTGGAGCTCAACCTTGTTCTGCTCGAGTTCGGTTTGCATGTTATTGAGCTGTTCGATCTCGTCGACGCTCGAGCTCGTGATCTGGTTGGTGTATTTGCAGGTCGTGATGAACTCACCCAGGCTCTGCGCGTTGACCAGGAAGCTCACGATGGGGTTGGTGCCCTTCTGATACTTGTACAGATCGCGCATGGCGGAGCTTGCCTTGGCCTGCTGCTCGGGAAGCTTAGCCTCGATTTCCTCGATGCTTGCCTCATTGGAGTCAATCTGCTTTTGCAGGTCATCGAGTTTGGTACGGGCGTCGTTGTAGGCGCTCGTGGCGGCTTCGATCTTCTGCTGGGCTGCGGAAAGCTGGTCCTGCGTTGCCTGCGAGGCGGCATACGCCGCAACGGGGGAGAGCATCGGCGTGGCCGTCAGCGCAACGGCGAGCGCGGCGCTCGTGATGATACGAGCCGGCTTCGACGCAATGAGCGCTGCGGCGCGATGATTCGAATGCTGCATCCAGTCCCTCTGCAATCAATCGTAGGTTATGGTTCGAACGGTATTCTACTACTGCTTTCGACCTCAACTTGAACCTTAAAGGTTCCAAAGGGTCAAGTTGAACTTGAGGCTTTGGCTTTGACCTGCAGTTATGATGAATTGTTGAGAAACCATAGAGTTCAACTTTAACGTTACAGAGCCCTGTTTGAGAGGTGTTTTGGGCTGTAAAAGCTATCTCAACGTGGGGTTTTACAACTACAGCGTGCCCTCCTGACGAGCCCGCTCAATCTCTTCGAGGGCCTCGGCAGGGGTGAACGAGCAAGTGCCGTCGCCGAACTTGACCACCTGGATGTCGTCGCCGATATGGACCTCTCCGCCCTTTAGTACCACGCCAAAAACGCCCTCGTGGGGAAAGATGCAGTCGCCGGCGAGATAGTAGATGGCACAGCGTGTGTGGCAGACCTTGCCGATTTGGCTGATTTCGACAAGCACCTCGCTGCCAAGCTTGAGCTGCGTGCCCAAGGGGAGCGAGAGCAGATTGATGCCTTGCGTGGTGAAATTCTCCCCAAAGTCACCCTCGTGCACATCGAGCCCGCGCTCCTGCGCCGTCTGGATGGACTCTGCAGCTAAAAAGGAAACCTGGCGGTGCCAATGCCCGGCGTGTGCGTCGGAGGTGAGGCCAAATTGCTCGATGACGGTGTCGTGTCCATCGGCGACGGGCGACTTGCGCGTGCCCTTGTGCGCCGACGTGTTGATCGAGACGATGCGGGCGGGCCTGTCGTAG
>CAUCXP010000164.1 GCA_958446785.1 uncultured Collinsella sp.
ACCGACTGGACGGCACGAAGATCCTCATCGTTCATCGTCGTGACGATTTGCAGCGATGTCATCGTATCGAGGTCCATTGAACTTTGATTACGCTGTTCGGTCGTGAATTTTGTTAAATCGAGCATTTCATTCACCTCATCTTTCCTGTTTCTCGATGTAGTTTTGCTTAATGACATGCGTCGCCCGTTCGTAGTCGCTGGCAACGTAAGCAGCGTACAGGGCATCGACAACCATAAGCTGGGCCATACGCGAAGCCATGGCACCGCTGCGGACCAAGGGTTCACTCGCAGCGACGCCGAGCACGGCATCGGCCACGGTGGCAAGCTTGGATGATCCATCTACTTTGGTAACGGCCACAACGGGACAGTTGTGACGTTGAGCCTCGGCGGTGCAGTCCAGCACCTCTTGCGTCAAGCCCGAGTAGCTAAAGGCGATTGCCATATCGCCCTCATGCATGTTCTTGGCACACAAGAGCTGATCATGCCAGTCGTCGTACAGATGGCACTCCTTGTCGACACGCATGAGCTTTTGCGCCAGATCGTGCGCGACCAAACGAGAGGCACCGATACCGAACAGATTGACCGCGCGTGCCCGCTTAAGATAGGCCGCACATCGCTCCAAGACGGTGTAATCGAGCGTTCGCGCCGTCGCTTCGATCGTGCGCACGTTGCTTTTCATCACCTTCCCCACGATACGTTCGACGCTGTCATCCATGGAGATGTCCTCGAGGGCAACGTCTTTCTTGTCACCCAAGAGCGCCAGCTCGGCAATCAGTTCGCGCTGGAACTCCTTGTAGCCCGCAAAACCCAAGCGCTTGCAAAAGCGCAAAATGCTCGAAGGCGAGGAGAACGTGGCATCGGCAAGACCGCGGACGGACAGCCCGACCACCTCGTGCGGATGAGCGCTTACATATGCGATGACATTGCGTTCCGCCGGGCTCGCGCTGAGCTCACGCTCGCGAAGCCGCAAAAGCAATCCGTTTGCCATCTCAAACACCTCCGTTGAGAAGAATTAAAGACCAACGAACGATTCGTACCGGATACAAACAGCTTTTACGGTACATTGTGCCGCATCGTGGCGCACAAAGGGCGAGCGTTCTACCGCTCGCCCCTCAAATCCGACCGCTCGGAAATACGCGCGACACAAAATAATTCAACAAGGTCGCATTATCAGAAACGGGTTTGTTACCGGCTAGCGCCTCGCATGGGCGCCGATCGGCCGAGTCGCATAGTGCACCAACGCCGCTGCCAGCAATACCAGCAGCATCGCGGTGACATAGCCCGCAGCATCGAATCCTAAGTCGATAACGTCGAAATGCCTGCCGGGAACAAAGATCTTATGCACCTGATCGCCAACGGAGCAGACGGCACAAAAGAGCAACACGGGCACGCAACGGGAGCATACGCTCCACGGACGCCTGGAAAAGCAAACCACGACCACCGAGGCGAACAATCCGACGAAGAAAAACTCTACGGTATGGGCAACGCGACGGACGTTCGTGCCCACCCACATGCGAATGGAAGCAAGTCGGCCAGACCGTACATTCGAGGCAGCCGAATCGGTGCCCCCGGTCATTCCGCTCTCCATCTGAGCTTCACCCGTGGCATCGGCAGCCTGTACGCCCGTAGCTTGACCCTCCACCACACGCGCGGTGGACTCGCTCAGCAACGACGTCTCCACCGCATTTTGCTCCGTCAGCACCCAGATGCCCGTCAGCGTTGCAGCGAACAGAACGATCGCGGTCCATCCGATTATTTGTTTTACGCGCGCCAAGGGCCTACCTCCTTTTTTGAATATCAGCGAGTGTAGCCCCAAATGACATCGCCATCGTATCAAAATTTGAATCGCAACAGGAAGCGACAAAGCGACGCAAACCCCTACCCCGCCTCGCGCATCCAGCGATCAAACGTCCCCACGCACACGCCCAGGCACTTTGCTGCCTGGCTGCGGGTAATATCGCCCGCCTCATAGCTATCGCGTACCAGATCAAACTGAGGAGGGCACGGCTTGCGAGGTCGACCGAAACGGACCCCTCGCGCCCGCGCCGCTGCAATCCCCTCCGCTTGGCGCCGATGAATATTCTCGCGCTCCACCTGCGCCACGTAGCTCAGCAGTTGTAGCACAATATCGGCAATCAGGGTATTGGTCACATCCGGCGCGCCGCTGGCCCTGGCGCGCGTGTCAAGCAATGGCATGTCCAACACCACAATGGCAACCCCGAGCTCCTTGGTAATGCGTCGCCATTCCTCAAGAATCTCGGAGTAATTACGGCCAAGTCGGTCGATAGAAAGCACCACCAGCACGTCCCCGTCTCCCAGGACGTGCAGCAGATCGCGATACCGCGGGCGATCGAAGTCCTTGCCGCTCGCATGGTCGGCATAAATATTCGCCGAGCCCACGCCATAGGCGCCCAGCGCATCCAGCTGCCGATTAAGATTCTGATCGCGCGAACTCACCCGCGCATAACCGTACACCGTCGCCATCTCATCCCCGCTTTCTTGTAAACCTGCCAAAAAGGGACAGGTTTATTTTGGTAGGTTTTACCTCTCGAATAGCAGGTAAGCGGGCGGCCGAGCAAACGGCAAGGTAGCCATGATCCAAATGCGGAGGGCGGCCCCGAAAGACCGCCCTCCGCTCTCCCGCCATGAGTCGGGATTTGGCTAATGGATAAGCTTAAAGTCCAAGTGCCCACGCGTGGTATTGACGCGCGAGACCTCGATAATCACGCGCTGGCCCAGTTCATAGCGAGTCCCCGTGTCGGCGCCCGTCAGCGTAAGCGCGTCCTCGTCGAACTCGAACCACTCGTTGCCCAGGCTCTTGATCGAAACCAAGCCTTCGACCTGCGTCAGGTCCAAGCGTACGAACAGGCCCATACTGCTGACCCATGAGACCGTTCCGGCATAGCGCTCGCCCAGACGGTCCTCATAGTACTGGGCAATCTTGATCTTTTGCGTCGCATGGCTGGCGGCATCTGCCGCGCGCTCGGCATCGCTGCATGCGCGGCAGATCTGCGGCAGAATGCGCGGCAGCGACTCGCGCCCCTTGCCGATCAGCCGCGGCGTACGGACCAAGGCGTCCTTGCCGCCGAGCTGCTCATAGGCCAACTGCAGCTTGAGTACGCGGTGCACCACCAGATCGGGGTAGCGACGGATGGGACTCGTAAAGTGACAGTAGCACGGCGCGGCGAGCGCAAAGTGGCCCTCGTTGTGCGGCTTGTACAGCGCGCGCTGCATGCTGCGCAGAAGCAGCGTGTTGACGAGCGGTGCGTTGGCCGTACCGGCGGCAGCATCGACTGCAGCCTGCAGCTCATCGGGACTCCCCAGGGCAATACCGGCCGCGCGGCGATCATCGATGATGCCCAGCTGCGCCAACGCCACGGCGGCACCGTGCAGGCTATCGGGACTGGGATCATCGTGCACGCGATAGCAAGCCTCAATGTCGCGGTCGGCCAGCCACTCGGCCACGCACTCGTTGGCGAGCAGCATGGCCTCCTCGATTAGCGACGTGGCGCACGAGCGCTCGCGGGCCACGATCTGCACGGGCACACCGTCCTCGTCCAAGAGCGCGCGGATCTCGGCCGTATCAAAGTCGACCGAACCGCGCGCGCGACGAATGCGGCGGCGGAGCTCCGCAAGCTCGTTGGCGGCAACCAAAAAATCACCCAGGTCGACGTTATAGCCGCGGGCTGCCTCTTCGCATGCAAGCCCACGCTCAAGCGCCTCCTCGCGCGAGGCCTCGGCAGCCGCAACATCCTCGGCGGCACCCTCCAGCACCCCATACTCCACCGCGCCGGCACGCACCAGCAGCGCCTCGGCGCCGTCATAGTCCATGCGCACACGCGAGCGAATCACGCTGGGGTACGGATCGTAATGCCGCACGCGACCCTGCGCATCGAGCTCGATATCGACGGTAAACGCAAGACGGTCCTCGTCAGGGCGAAGCGAGCACAGGTCATTAGACAGGCGCTCGGGCAGCATGGGAAGCACGCGATCGGCCAGATACACCGATGTCGTACGATGGCGAGCCTCAAGATCGATATGCCCGTCCCAAGCCACATAGTGTGAAACGTCGGCGATATGCACGCCCAGCTTGTAGCCACCCTCGGGCGTGCGCTCAAGCGAAATGGCATCGTCAAAGTCGCGCGCGTCGACCGGGTCGATCGTGATGACAAAGCGGTCGCGCAGATCGCGGCGGAGCGGGTCCTTAAGCGCCGCGGACACATCGAGCGAAAGCCCCTCGGCCTCGTCCAGCGCGGCCTCGGGATAGCTATCGGTATAGCCATAACGCGCCATCACATATTGAACGCCCAAATCGGGCGCGTCATCTCCGCCAATGCGGCGTTCGATCGTCACGGTGCCCGATTCCAGGCGCGTCGGGTAGGTCAAAATGCGCGCGACAACGGCATCACCCGGGTGGACACCCAGACGATCCGCCGAGGTATCCTCAGGCAGAATGAAGAAGTCGGCCTTCAGGCGCGAATCGAGCGGTTCAATCACACCGAGCGGACCGGCGGTCTGGTACGT
>CAUCXP010000165.1 GCA_958446785.1 uncultured Collinsella sp.
GGAAGATGACAGCCGAATGAGCGAGATGAATGCAACGCCCGCAACCGAAGCGGCATCGTCCGACACTCAAGACTTCCTGTCGAGTGTGGGAGAGAGCGAGAAGCGCGTGCACGCGAGCGGCAAGGCCGTGAGCGACGAGGTCGTGCTCTCCACCAAAGACGTCAACGTGTACTATGGCGACCACCATGCGCTGCACGATACGTCGCTCGACTTTCACAAGGGCGAGATCACGGCGCTCATCGGGCCTTCGGGCTGCGGTAAGTCGACCTTTTTGCGCAGCCTCAACCTGATGAATCGCGAGATTCGCGGCTGTCGCGTGGAAGGCGAGATTAAATACCGCGGGCGCAATGTGAACACCAAGGCCGAGAACACGTACGAGCTGCGCCGTTCCATTGGCATGGTGTTCCAGCAGCCCAACCCGTTCCGCAAGTCCATTCGCGACAACATCACGTTTGCGCCTAAGCGCCACGGCATTACCGACCGCGACGAGCTTGATCGTATGGTCGAGGAAAGTCTGCGTGGTGCGGCGCTGTGGGACGAGGTCAAGGACAAGCTGGACAAGAGCGCCTACGCGCTTTCGGGCGGCCAGCAGCAGCGTCTGTGCATTGCACGCACGCTGGCGCTCAATCCCGACGTGATCCTGTTTGACGAGCCCTGCTCGGCGCTCGACCCCATCTCGACGCTGGCGATCGAGGACCTCATGTCATCGATTGTGGCCGAGCGCGCCATCGTCATCGTGACGCACAACATGGAGCAGGCGTCGCGTGTGTCCAACCGCACGGCGTTCTTCTACATGGGCGATATGGTCGAGTACGACGAGACTGACGAGATTTTCCAACGGCCCAAGGATAAGCGGCTGAATGATTACCTCACCGGCATGTTCTCCTAGTCCGGGACATGCTTGAGGCCCGCGGCGGCCACGGTTGCCGCGGGACTGATTGGAGAGGCGGGTCATCTCTTGCGGGAGATGGCCCGCCTTTTTGCTCTGCGACCGAAACGACCACCACAAAAGGGACAGGCACCTTCGTGGTGGTTTGGGGTGGGGCTCGCTGCTATCATGGACAACGTTGAATTTCTACGAAGGAGCAGGGCATATGGCGATTCTTTTGGGATGCGATTCCGTCAGCCTAGAGTTTCCCACCAAGCATATTTTCGATAGCGTGACGCTCGGCGTGGACGAGGGCGACCGTATTGGTATCGTCGGCAAAAACGGCGACGGCAAGTCGACGCTGCTGAGCGTGCTCGCCGGCACGTTGGAGCCCGACGACGGCCGCGTGACGCACCGCCGCGACACCACGATCGGATTGCTCGGCCAAAAGGACAATCTGGTCGATACCGACACCGTGCATCATGCCGTCGTGGGAGACACGCCCGAGTACGAGTGGGCTTCGAGCCCGCGTACACGCCAGATCCTGGCCGGTCTTATCAGCGATGTGCCCTGGGAAGGCACGGTGGGCGAGCTCTCAGGCGGCCAGCGCCGTCGCGTGGACCTCGCGCGCCTGCTGATCGGCGATTACGACGTGCTTATGCTCGACGAGCCTACCAACCACCTGGACATGCGTACCATCAACTGGCTCGCGCGTCACTTAAAGGCCCGCTGGCAGCGCGGCCAGGGCGCAATGCTCGTGGTCACGCACGACCGCTGGTTCTTGGACGAGGTCTGCACCAGCATGTGGGAGGTCCACGACGGCCAGGTCGATCCCTTCGAGGGCGGTTACTCCGCATATATCCTTCAGCGCGTAGAGCGCGACCGCATGGCCGCGGTTACCGAGGAGCGCCGTCGCAACATGGCGCGCAAGGAGCTCGCGTGGCTGAGCCGTGGTGCCCAGGCGCGCTCCACCAAGCCCAAGTTTCGCATGGATGCCGCTCGCGAGCTCATCGCCGACGTACCGCCCGTGCGTGACGAGTTGGAGCTCAAGCGTCTCGCCGTGAGCCGCCTGGGCAAGCAGGTTATCGACGTGGTCGACGTGGACGCCGGCTATGCGGATACCGATGGTGCGCCCAAGCAAGTGCTCAACGATGTGACCTGGCTCATCGGTGCGGGCGACCGCTATGGCCTTTTGGGCGAAAATGGCGCTGGCAAGTCGACCTTGCTCGACGTGATCCAGGGCAAAATTGAACCCATGCGCGGCCGTGTGAAGATTGGCCAGACGGTGCGCTTTGGCGTGCTGTCGCAGCAGCTCGAGGAGCTCGAACCCTTCATGGGTGACACGATCCGCGAGGTGCTCGGCAACTACAAGAAGTACTACGTCATCGATGGCAAGGAGACCTCGCCCGAGAAGCTCTGCGAGCGTCTGGGCTTTACGACGCAGCAGCTCTGGAGCCGCATCGGCGATCTTTCGGGCGGCCAGCGCCGTCGCCTGTCGCTGCTGCTGACGATCCTGGACGAGCCCAATGTGCTCATCCTGGACGAGCCCGGCAACGACTTGGATACCGACATGCTGGCGATTGTCGAGGACCTGCTCGACGGCTGGCCCGGCACGCTAATCCTGGTGACGCACGACCGCTTCTTGATGGAGCGCGTGACCGACCAGCAGTGGGCGCTGCTCGACGGCCACCTGACGCATATGCCCGGTGGCGTCGACCAATACCTGCGCCTGTGCAACGCCACGGCCGAGGGCGAGCCCGTGGGCGCGCCGAGCGCTAAGACTGGCACGTTCGACACCGGTGCCGCGGCGGCTGCGGCCGAAAAGCCCAAGACGAGCGGTCAGCCCAATGGCCTTTCCAACGCCGAGCGGCAGAAGCTCCGCCGCGAGGTGAGCTCGCTCGAGCGCAAGATGGAGACGCAGCGCGCACGCGTGGAGGAAGCCGAGGCCGCCATGGCCCAGGTCGATCCGACCAATTACACGGCGCTCGGCGAGCAACAGGCAAAGATCGACGAGGCCCACGCCGCCATGGACGAGTTGGAGATGGCGTGGCTCGAGGCGAGCGAGAAGCTCGAGGGCGAGGAGTAGGCGAGGATGATCAAGGCCGCGTTTTTCGATATCGACGGCACGTTGCTGAGCTTTAAGACCCATCGGATTCCGGCGTCGGCGCAGCAGGTGCTCGACAGCTTTCATGAGCAGGGGATTGCGTGCGTGATCGCCACGGGTCGCCCGACCTATCAGATGCCCGATTGGCTGTTCGATCTTGGTTGGGATGCGTACATCACGCTTTCGGGTCAGCACTGTTTTGATGCCAAGGGCGTTTACCGCAGCTGCCCGATCGATTCGGACGACGTCGCGGCGATTGTGGACCAGGTGGCGCAGGGGCGCTATGACTCGCTGTGTATGCAGGGCGAGAACTCGTTTGTGAACCGCCTGTCCGAGCGCGTGGTGACGGCCGGCAGCAACGCGGGGATTGTCTACCACGAGGAACCGTTTGAGCATGCCTTCGATGCGCCGGTCTACCAGTTCTGCGCCTTTGTGGACCCTGCCGACGAACATATCGTGACCGACGCGGTGTCGCATTCTCTCACTACGCGCTGGTGTGATTTGTTCTGCGACATTATCCCTGCCAACGGCGGTAAGGACCTGGGTGTCGCGGCGACGCTGGAACGCCTGGGTGTCGACGCGAGCGAGGCGATTGCCTTTGGCGACGGCGAGAACGACCTGTCGATGTTCTCGGCCGTGGGCACAAGTGTGGCCATGGGCAACGCGCAGGAGACCGTGAAAGCTGCAGCGACCTATGTGACGACCGCCGTGGATGACGACGGCATCTACAACGCCGCCAAGCACTTTGGGCTGATGTAACTGCGGGCCGGCACCCGGCGCCTGGGGACACTCCTTGCGGGGCGTCCCCATTTTGTTTTCGTCCCGCACGTTTTGTGAAACACGGCTAACTTTTAGGCAAAGTAGTAAGACATGGGCAACTTTTGCGGTAAAGTAAATCAAGCAAAAGTATCCAAAGGCTAACTAGAAGCCATCGCGAAAGGCGGCCCATGGCCCTGCGTGAATCCGGAGAAGACTATCTCGAATCGATCTACGTTCTATCGGAACGTCAGGGCATCGTGCGCTCGATCGACGTTGCCGAATACTTGGGCGTAACCAAAGCAAGCGTCTCTAAAGCCATGGCGGCCTTGGAGAGCACCGGCTACGTGGAGATGGGCAAACGCGACGTGCATCTGACGGAACGCGGTCTTGAGGTTGCCCGTCAAATGTGGGAGCGCCACTGCTTTTTCGTGGGGCTGCTGGAGGATGCGGGTGTTTCGGCTGAGGTCGCGTCGCAAGAGGGCTGCCACATGGAGCACTGCCTGAGCGAGGAAAGCTTTGAGAAGCTGAGGGCGATGCTGGGACGGGACAGCGACCGGGACCAGTAGCCCCGCCAACCAAGTCCAACTCAGACAAGGAACCCCGCCAGCAAGCGATGCCCAAGAACCGCCAGCAACGTTACCGCAGGCCGGGACCGGGCTTGGTTTTTGAAAACACTCCGCAGACCAGAAGCGCCCCCGTTCGTAGCTCCGAAGGAGCAGAACGGGGGCGCTTCATTGGTCGAGGACGTTTTCA
>CAUCXP010000166.1 GCA_958446785.1 uncultured Collinsella sp.
GACGAACTCGACAGCATCGGCGGCATCGTGGAGTGCGGCATTTATGGGCTTCCCGCGGGCATCGGCGACCCCATGTTCGACGGCATCGAGAACCGCATCGCGCAAATCGCGTTTGGCATTCCCGCCGTAAAGGGCGTGGAGTTTGGCATGGGCTTTGCCGTGGCCGCCATGCGCGGCAGCGAGAACAATGATCCGTATCGCATCGATGCCGAGACCGGCGAGATCGAGGTCGAGTCCAACAACGCCGGCGGCATCCTGGGCGGTATTTCGACCGGCGCGCCCGTCATGTGGCGCATGGCCGTAAAGCCGACGCCCTCCATTGGCCGCGAGCAGCAGACGGTGGACATGGACGCTATGGAAAATGCCGAGCTCTCGGTCCACGGCCGCCACGATCCCTGCATCGTCCCCCGAGCTGTCCCCGTAGCCGAGGCAGCCGCCGCCCTTGCCATCTGGGACGCCCTCCTCGAAGACGCCGCCCAGCGCTAAAAATCTCCGGGGGCCAACTCCGGCCCCCACGCCCACCCAGTGATTTTTCTGGGACGGGGATTAAAAAATCATTTCCTACCTAATGATTTTTTAATCCCCGTCCCAGAAAAATCACCGACACGTGAAAGGGGTCCCTATGGACCTTGCTGACATCCGCCAGGCCATCGATGGCATCGACACCACGCTCCTCAACAGTTTTGTCGAGCGCATGGACATTGCCACCGAGGTCGCCAAGTCAAAAATCGAGATGGGCAAGGCCGTCTTCGACCCCGCCCGTGAGCGCTCCAAGCTCAACAACCTTGCCAGTCGCGCGCCCGAGCGCTACGAGGCGCAGACAATCACGCTGTTCCGCCTCCTCATGAGCATGAGCAAGGCCGAGCAGCAGCGCTATATCAACGAACTCAAGGGCATCACGGTCTCGCAAAAGGCCCACGCCACTGCCGAGGCCTTCGACACGCCCTTCCCCCAGACTGCCAGCGTCGCCTGCCAGGGCGTCGAGGGCGCTTACAGCCAAATCGCCGCGTGCAAGCTCTTCGACGTGCCCGACATCGCGTTTTTCGAGACCTTCGAGGGCGTCATGCGCGCCGTACGTGACGGCTTCTGCGAGTTTGGCGTGCTGCCCATCGAAAACTCCACCGCGGGTTCCGTCAACGCCGTCTACGACCTGCTCGCACAGTTCGATTTCCATATCGTGCGCTCGCTGCGCCTCAAGATCGACCATAACCTGCTCGTCAAGCCCGGCACCAAGCTCGCAGACGTGCGTGAGGTCTACAGCCACGGCCAAGCCATTGCCCAGTGCGCCGGCTTTATCGAAGCCCACGACCTGCACGCCACCAAGTACCCCAACACGGCCATGTCGGCCGAGATGGTCGCTAACTCCGACCGCACCGACGTTGCCGCCATCGCCTCGCGCAGCTGTGCCGCACTGTATGGCCTGGAGATACTGGAATCCAACATCCAGGACTCGGACAACAACTACACGCGCTTTGTCGTCATCAGCCGCGAGCCGCGCGTCTACCCCGGTGCCAACCGCACCTCGCTCATGATCACCACGACCAACGAGCCGGGCGCCCTCTACCGGGTGCTCGAGCGCTTCTACGCCCTCAACATCAACCTCATCAAGCTCGAGAGCCGCCCCATCCCCGGGCACGACTTTGAGTTTATGTTCTACTTTGACCTGGACTGCCCCTTTGGCAGCAAGGCCCTCGATGACCTGCTCGATTCCATCGACGACGTGTGCGAGAGCTTCACCTACTTTGGCAGCTACGCGGAGGTGCTCTAGATGACCGATGTCGCCGCAAACCGCCCCTACGGCGTGCTGGGCCGCGTGCTGGGCCACAGCTACACCCCGACCATCTACAAGGAGCTCGCGGGGCTCGAGTATGTGCGTTTTGAGCGCGAGCCCGAGGACCTCCAGGCTTTTATGACGGGTGACGAATGGGAGGGCACCAACGTGACCATCCCCTACAAGCGCGCCGTCATGGAATACCTGGACGAGCTGAGTCCACTCGCCGAGCGTATGGGAAACGTCAACACCATCACGCGCCTGCCCGACGGCCGCCTGCGCGGCGACAACACCGACTACTTTGGTTTTCAGTGTCTGGTCGAGGAGTTAGGCGTAGAGGTTGCCGGCAAGAAGGCCCTCGTGCTCGGTGCCACCGGTGGTGCCGGCACTACAGCGAGCATGGTACTCGGCGACCTGGGCGCCACCGTGGTGCCCGTTGGCCGCTCAAGCGAGGTCAACTACGGCAACATCGCACAGCAGTCCGACGCCGCCCTGCTCGTCAACTGCACGCCCGCCGGCATGTTCCCCCACTGCCCCGACGCGCCTTGCACACTCGAAGGGCTCGATGCGCTCGAAGGCGTTATCGACATTGTCTACAACCCCGCCCGCACGGGCCTTATGCTCGAGGCCGAGCGCCGCGGCACCCCCTGCATCGGTGGTCTGCTCATGCTTGTGGCACAGGCGGCACAGGCCGTTGAGCGCTATACCGGCCAGGTCACCCCGCGCAAGCGCATCTTGGACGTAACGGAGCGCCTGTCCCGCCGCGAGCAGAACATCGCGCTGATTGGCATGCCGGGCTCGGGCAAGACCCGCGTGGGCGAGCAGATCGCCCAGCTCACGGATCGCGAGCACATCGACTTGGATCGCGCGCTCGAGGAGCGTCTGGGCATGCCCTGTGCCGACTTTATCGTCGAGCGCGGCGAGGCGGCCTTCCGCGAACAGGAGACGGCTGCGCTGGCCGACATTTCCAAGCGCAGCGGCCTGGTGCTCTCCACCGGCGGCGGCGTGGTCACACGCGACGAGAACTACCCGCTGCTGCACCAGAACAGCCAGATTGTGATGCTCAACCGCAAGCTCGACGAGCTCGCCCACAAGGGCCGCCCCATCACCGCGCGCGACGGGATCGATAAGCTGGCCAAGCAGCGCATGCCACGCTACCGCGCCTGGGCCGACTACATCATCGACTCACGCGATTGCGCCGCCAACACCGCGGCCGCCATCGTCGAGACCCTCTAACCTGCCAAAAAGGGACAGGTTTATTTTGGCAGATTTTATCTGGGCAAACGCCGAAGATCGCAAGACCAGCCACGCCAACCAACTGCAAAGGAAGCAACCATGAAGGCACTCGTCATCAACGGCCCCAACCTCAACATGCTCGGCATTCGCGAGCCGGGCATCTACGGAAGCGATAACTACGACCGTTTGGTCCAGATCTGCCAGGAGGCAGGCGCCACGCAGGGCTTTAACGAGGTCGAGGTCTTCCAATCCAACCACGAGGGCAGCATCGTCGACAAGATCCAGGAGGCCTACGGCAAGGTCGACGGCATCGTCATCAACCCGGCGGCCTACACGCACACGAGCGTCGCGATCCTCGATGCCCTCAAGGCCGTCGCCATCCCTGCCGTCGAGGTCCACATCAGCGCCGTCGAGACCCGCGAGGACTTCCGCCAGGTAAGCTACGCCCGCCTGGCCTGCTTCGCCACCATCACCGGCGAAGGCCTGCAGGGGTATGCCCACGCGTTGGAGCTGCTGAAAGAGCGTCTCGAAAAGTAGCTTCGCGAGCAAATCCATCAACGCCGATTCGCACGCTAATATAGCCAGTGCCGCCAGCAGCAACCTCGCTACTGGCGGCACTTTATTACTAGCATATAATCGTTGCAGTCACACAACGTCTGGAGACGCGCATGTTAAGCATCCATCTGGGGGATTACCCCGGTTCTATCTACGATACCGAAACCTATTTTAGGAACTCATACTTGGACTCATGGTTCGAAGATCCTATGGCCGCACAGATTATTAAAAGCGTGGACGGATCAGAGCTCATCGGCCCCCACAACATCGTAAGCAAGCAGCTGGGCTCAATCACCCCACTCGAACTGTCCGGCGGCGTCAAGACGCTGCTGTTAGTACGCAATCTCCCAAATATGGTGTTCAACGCATCTACCTGCGGAGACAACTGTGCCCGCTGGCTACTCAAGATCGGCAAAAAGCAGGATGTGCTGGTGACCCTTTACCACATCATGAAGTTCCCCTGGAAGAATTTTGAAATCCGCATTGAAAACGATAACCGCATCGTCAGAAACATGCAGGAGTTTGTTGGCGCCACGAATGACTTTTTGGATGTTGATGAGTAATGAAGGGAACGCATACCGTTGTCGTAGAGCGTGCAAAGGTCAAATACACACTCACCTTTAAACGCAACATTTCCTTCATTCGCGGCAACAGCGGCACGGGCAAAACGACGCTTATCTCGATGATTCGCGACTACAACGACCGAGGACCGGAAAGCGGCGTTACACTCAGCTGCGACGTGCCCTGCGAAACGCTTTCCGGCAGACGTTGGAAGCGCGAGCTTTCGATTATCGAGGACTCAATAATCTTTTTAGATGAGGGCAACGAATTTATCTACTCAAAAGACTTCGCAAAAGCCGTTAACGGGTCGTCC
>CAUCXP010000167.1 GCA_958446785.1 uncultured Collinsella sp.
GGGAACAGCTTCGTTCATAAGACCCCCAATAAAAGCCAATTGTTCTTAAGAAAATCTAACCTAAAACGTAGGCAATTACACACAGCGGCGCAATGTTCCACACCTGTTGAATATTCCGCATCCAAACGGGAACAAAGGTAACAATTCGGGAAGATGAGGCTCCCATTCGCCCTTCCCGCCCCACGCGACGGCGCCCTTGGGCGATACTGGTTGCAAGAGCTACGGCTTACGCCGCACGGAAAGGAGACATCATGGGCATCTTTAAGAACGATGACAAGCAATCGAGCGCGTTTGGATTTGACGAGAAAAGCATGGCAGGCAAGGCCGTCAAGGCCGTGCGCTGGATTTACGCCATCACGGGCGTCTTGGCGCTCGTCGCCGGCATCGCACTGCTGTTTGCGCCCGCCAAATCCCTCGTCTTCCTGACGACCGTCTTGGGCATCTACTTTGTGATCACGGCCGCGATCAGGCTGTTTACCGCTGTTTTCGAGCCGCTGCTGCCCACCGGCTGGCGCGTTACGAGCATCATCTCCAACCTGCTCATCATTCTGGGCGGCGTCATAATCCTGCGCAACCAGGCCTTCTCGACCGCGACGCTCACCACGATGGTGGTTATCGTGGCCGGCTTTGGCTGGATTGTCGAAGGTGTCATGTCCATTCTGGAGTCCGAGCTTTCGTCCAACCGCGCCCTCGCCATCCTGAGCGGCGCGCTCTCCATCATCGCGGGCATGTTCGTGTTTATCTATCCGCTGTGGTCGGCCAAGATGCTCGTCATCTTTAGCGGTGCCGCGCTGCTGGTGTTTGGCGTGACGCTCATTGTTCGCGCCATTCAGTTTGGCAAACTGGTGCGCTAGATGCCACGAACGCTCTTTATTGATGCAGACGCCTGCCCGGTCACACGCGAGTCGATTGACTGCGCGCGGCGGGCGGGCGTCGCCGTTGTTATCGCCGGCAACAGCACGCAAAACCTGGAACGGCACATTCGCCGCGACGACCCGCGCGATGCCGAGCACGCGCGACGCGGCTTTTGGGTCACGACGCTCGACGTGAGCGTGGGCGCCGACAGCGCCGACTTTGCCATTGTCGAACGCCTGCAGGCGGGCGACGTGGTCGTGACGCAGGACATTGGCTTGGCGAGCATGGTGCTCGGGCGCGATGCCGCCGCTATCGGTGTGCGCGGACGCGTCTACGACAAAGCAACCATCGACATGCAGCTGTTTATTCGCCACGAGGAAAAGAAGGTACGCCGCGCCGGCGGACGCACTCGCGGTCCGGCAGCATTTACCAGCGAAGACCGCGCCCGCTTTAAACGCAACCTCACCGAGTTGCTGCACTAACCAAGGTAGATTTTTGAGACATGCCTAAAATCTACCTTTTTGTTTTGAGCGGTGTGAGCGCTCGGAATCCATTGCTCAACAAAAAACGGGCTTCAAAATGCCATGCGTCGCCGCATTGCGCAGGCGCTGAGCATGGCTATTTGAAGCCCATTTTTTAGGCCTACTTAGAGGCCAACGGCGGAGAGGATGAGGCCCCAGCCAGCGCCGATGACGTACATCATGATCAGGAACACGGCATTTTCGCGGGCGCTGCGGTTGGTGCGGAACAGCACCAGATAACCCACGCCGGCGGAAATGAGCGTGCCGGCGAGCATCGGCGCCAGTTGCAGCGCGCCTTCCAGATACAGCTGTGTAATGACCACGCTCGCCGAGCAATTGGGAATCAGCCCGACAAGCGCCGAACCCAGGACAGCGAGTGTCTCGTTGCCGCGCATGAACTGCTCGATCGCGGACTCGCCGAACGTCTCGAGCACGGCGACCAGAATCAGCGTCACCAGAAAAATGAATACCGAGACCTGCACGGTGTGCGAGATCGCACTGCGGATGATCGACAGGACAGGCGTCCCTTCGTGGGAGTGAGAGTGACCGTGACCGTCATGGTGTTCATGTTCGCCCTCATGACCGTGATCGTGGCCATGTCCGTGTTCGTGCTCGTCCTCGTCTTCATCACAACCGCAATGGTCGCGCTCGCACAGCTCGTGGATGTGGTCGGCGCTCACGCCTGCCTCGGCCACCTCGTCGATGATGTCACCGCCGCTGTGGTCGTCGTGCGCGCAGTTCACGTGGGCCGGGTTGGCCGCGGTTCCCAGCACGGTACGGCGAATCGCCGCGTGCGCGCGGGCGTTACGGCGCAGGCCGCGAATGGCAGCGTCCACGATAAAACCCGTGACCAGTGCGATCAGCGCTTTCGAAGCCAAAAGCATCGCCATAGTCTGCACGGGAACCTGCTCGGCAAGCAACAGCGGCAGCATCTCATCGGAGGTCGAAAGGAACACCGCCACCAACGTGCCCAAGGTCACGACACGGCCGGCGTACAGCGTTGCTGCCATGGCCGAAAATCCGCACTGCGGCACCATGCCCAGCAGCGAGCCAACCACGGGACCCGCAGCGCCGGCGCGCTTGATAGCGCCGTTGACGCGGTCGCCCGCAACGTGCTCAAGTGTCTCGAGAGCAAGATACGTCACCAACAAAAACGGCAGCAGCGACAGCGTGTCCTTGCCGGCGTCGAGCAGAATATCAATCAGTAAATCCATGACGGATGGAACCTTTCGTGTCTTTCGGCAGCATTGTAAAAGTCCTAGCGGTCAACTAGGGTATTGTAGTTGTCCCGGGCGCGGTGCCAATAGTTGCCTATGGTAAACTATCATCTCGCCATAACTCAGTAACCTCGAGCCGCACAACGCGGCCCGTCCAAGGAGTAGCATATGAACGTATCGCAAGCACTCGAATACGAGCGCCAGCCGTTTATCCCCATGTTTATCTACGGCGACCACGGCGCCATGGAGTCCGAGCGCCAGAAGGGCGAGGAGGCCCTCAAGGTGCTCGAGACCGAGTACTTTACCGCCGAGGGCGACCCCGGCTTCGACTTTGCCACCGTGCGCGACCTGGCCGACCGCAACCGCGACCTGTGCGACCAGATTGGCGAGGCGCGTCTGCGCAACGTGACGCCCGCGACGCTCTCGCGCGGCCTGTCCGATGCCGACACCTGCGCCGCCATCGGCAAGATGCAAAAGCGCACCGCCGCGTCCGTTATGCGCGAAATCCGCGGCGACCGCGACGCGCTCGGCGTGGCCTACGCCCGCAAGCCCATCCAGGGCACCGTGCTCGGTATCGACATCGAGACCACCGGCCGTGCACCCGAGCGCGGCTATATCATCAACGTGGGCTGGGAGATCATGGAGCTCACCAGCGACGCCGTCCCGCATGACGCCGAGGCACACTACTGCGGCCTGCCCGACATCTACCGCGGCGAGGATGTGCCGTTGTCGAATATCCACCACATCACCTGGGACGACATCGACGGCAAAAAGCCGTTCCGCGAGAACAAAGAGCTGCAAAAGCAGCTGCTCAAGCTTATGAAGAAGTACCCGTACATGGCACACAACGCCGCCTTTGAGGACAGCTGGTTCAAGATCCACCTGGACGGCTACGCCGAGGCACGCCGCGCCGGCAAGATCATCGTCATCGACTCGCGCCAGATCTGCCGCAGCCTGGACGCCGACGTGCGCTCGCTCCCCCGCGAGTCCGCCCCCGCCGCGCTCGAGAACTGGGCACGCCGTCGCGGCACCCTCGCGCCCGACGCCAACGAGCAGCATCTGGGTCTGGACGACACCGACCTCATGCTCCGCACGGTACAGGCCGAGTTCAACCTCAAGAACCTATTCGCGAAATAGCAACGCCTGCGACAAACACTGCTTGCTCACGAGCGGCCTCGCAGCGGGAAACACCGCAGCGGGGCCGCCCTACGTTCCACAGATAGATCTGCCATCACAAATTCTGAACCCTCATTTTGAACGATTTCGGCCAATTCCCGACACGTAATTCGTTGTCGGATGGTGATGCATCGATATCAAATGTGCAGCAATTGAGTTTTTATATGCTATAGCTAAGCTGCGATAACATTGATTTTAGGCATGCCAACCCATAATTGCGTCAAGCTTTTGGACAGCATTTGGTTAGGCCCCTAAAACGACTTTCCCACTCAGCGCCATCAACACGGCATTAGCTGACACGATATATACCATGAGTATCGTATTGTCACATACCACTGCAAAAGCGGTCTACCAGGCCGCGCATTCGGCGTCTGCGAAAGACACCGAGCCCTGTAACCCTGCCGCGATTTACGGATCATGTCCCACCGGAACGCTCCTTGACGCAGCCGCAGAATGGCTCACCAAACACGATGTTTCCCTCGACGCAAATGATTGCCTCGAGGTAATGGTGTTTGATCGCAGGAATGCGCGCTATGCAATGAACTGTCAATGCCACGTTTCGTCAAAACGATTCTCGAACTCACGCTTTATAGAGCTCAAAGATGGCATCTTCATTGTTGGCGTTGAGCTTTGCGCACTTCAGGCCGCCACCTATCTCCCTTTT
>CAUCXP010000168.1 GCA_958446785.1 uncultured Collinsella sp.
TGCTCCAGCACGCGACGACGCAGGGCGGCAGAGAGCGCGTGCGCCCACAGGCCCTCGGCCTCGGCCAGGCGCTGCGTAGCGGGAGCGTCGGAGAGCAGACCCTCGGGCGTATAGCAAATGACGCTCGAGCGCTTAACGAACTCTTCGACCGAAAGCGGGTTGGAGAACATGGCCGTGCCGCCGGTCGGCAGCGTGTGGTTGGGGCCAGCAACGTAATCGCCAAGCGGCTCGGAGCTCCAAGCGCCCACAAAGATGGCGCCGGCGTTGCGAATGCCGCCAAGCAGGCCCATTGCATCCTTGCAGTGCAGCTCCAGGTGCTCGGGCGCCACGGTGTTCACGGCCTCGACGGCGGCAGCCATATCGGCGGCCACCACGATGGTGCCTTCGTTGTCGAGCGAAGCGCGCGTGATCTCGGCACGCGGCGACTGCGCCACCAGAATGTCGATACCGGCCTCGACCTCGCGCGCAAACTGCTCGTCGCAAGTCACCAGATAGCAGGCTGCCAGCGGATCGTGCTCGGCCTGGGCCATCAGGTCTGCCGCGACCACCATAGGCTTGGCCGTGGCGTCGGCCAGCACGCAGACCTCAGAGGGACCGGCGACCATATCGATACCCACGTCACCCGAGACGATCTGCTTGGCCGCGGCAACAAAGGCGTTACCCGGTCCGGTGATTTTGTCGACGCGCGGAATGGTCTCGGTACCATACGCAAGTGCGGCCACGGCCTGAGCGCCGCCCACCATATAGATCTCGTCCACGCCGCCGAGCTTTGCCGCGGCGAGCGTGTAGGGACTGATCAGGCCGTCTTTTTGCGGCGGGGTCACCATAACCACGCGCTTGACGCCGGCGACCTTGGCGGGAATGGCGTTCATGAGCACGGTGGAGGGATATTGCGCGCGGCCGCCCGGTACATAGATGCCGGCCGCCGCGAGCGGGGTCACCTTAACGCCGAGCATCGTGCCGTCCACACGCGTGGTAAACCAGCTCTGCTCGACCTCGCGCTGGTGGAACTCGCGAATCTGGCGCGCGGCCTTCTCAAGCGCGGCGACAAAGGCCGGGTCGAGGCCTTCGAGCGCGGCATCGATCTGCTCCTGCGGCAAGCGGAAGCTCTGCAGCTCAACGCCGTCAAAACGCTGACAGTAATCGCGCACCGCGGCATCCCCGTTGGCACGCACGTTGGCCACGATATCGCGGGCGGCGTCGATGATGTTTTGCGGCAGCACGCCTTTGCGGTTGAGCTGGTTGGTAACGAGGCGCTCACCGGGAGCAAGCTTGATGGTCTTCATATCGGTATCCCCTATCGGTCGAGGTTGTGTTCGAAAAACGAGAGGCCGGGCGGCGGCGCCAATCGGCCCGCAGCCCGTACGTTGGGGCGCCCGTGCGCGCTCGCGCTATTGTGCCGAGCCCGCGACGGGCTCAAAATGCTTGTCCTTCACGGCAGCCGCCAGGCGATCGGCCAGATTGCGTACGCGCGGATCCAGGCGCGCAGCACCCGGATTGACAAAGAAGCGGGCCGTGCAGTCCATGATGCGGCCGGTGATGACCAGGTCGTTGTCGCGCAGCGTGGCGCCCGTGGCGGTGATGTCCACGATGCGATCGGTCATGCCGACGATGGGGCCCAGCTCGATGTTACCGTGCAGCGAAACGATATCGGCGTTCACGCCGCGCTCGGCATACCAGGCACTCGCGATGCGCGGGTACTTGGTGGCCACGCGAAGCGACCCGCGACGGGCATAGTTGCGCTCGGCCTGGCCAGCGCGCCACGCGGGCTCCGCCTCGATAAAGGTGCACAGACCATAGCCCAGGTCGACCAGCTGCAGCAGGTTGAGGTCTGCCTCGATGAGCGAGTCCCAACCGCAGATGCCGCAATCGGCACCACCGCAGCCCACAAAGGCAGGCGCATCGCTGGGACGCACGATGACAAACTCGATATCGCCGACCGCGCCCTCGCCGGCACGCGTGTCGCGGCCGCGCACGATCAGGTGACGGCCGGGGTCACGCAGCTCAGAGACGTCCAAGCCCGCGGTCTCGAGCACGTCGAGCGTGTCGGCCTTAAGCGAGCCCTTGGGCACAGCGATGCGCAGCGGGCCCTCGGCGCCACGGTCCGCGGCGTGATCGCCGTCGGAAGCGGCATCCTCGGCCGAGGTGCGCGCGGCCTCCAGGCGCTCGAGCGAAAAGGCGAAGCCCGCCGCCGGTACCTCGATACCGTCGCCAAATGCGCCGGTAAAGATGGAGTCATAGCGTCCGCCCGAACCGACCGGATCGGGCAGTCCGCCGGCATAAGCCTTAAAGACCAGGCCCGTGTAGTAATCGAAAGAGTTCATGATAGAGAAGTCGAACGACAGCACCTGGGCGTCCTCGGGTGCCAGGCCCTCAACCAGGGCACGCAGCTCGCGCGTCAGCGGCGCGACGATACCGGCGGCCTCCAGCAGCGCGTCCACGCGGTCGAGTACCTCGGCACCGCCGTGCAGACGCGGCAGCTCGCTAATGGCGGCCTTGACGGCATCGGACTCGGTGCTTGCCGCCACGCGGGCATCGAGGCCCACAAAGTCGTTGGCGTGCACGCAGCGCAGGGCCTCGGCGGCCAGCTCGCGATCCTCGCACGCCGCGAGCAGTTCCTTAAACGGACGCACGCTACCTGCGATAATGCGCGCATCGGGCAGTGCCAACTTACGCACGGCCTCGGCCACGAGCGAGACGATCTCGACATCGCCCGCGGTATCGCCCGCACCGATAAGCTCAAAGCCCAGCTGTGTAAACTGACGCGAGCCACCGGCATTGCGCTGGCACTCGCGAACCACCGGCGCCTCGTAGCGAAGGCGCAGGGGCAGGTCGGCAGCGCGCATGCGGGTCGAAATCAGACGCACGATCGGCAACGTGTTGTCGGGACGGACCACCAGTAGGCGGCCATCATCGTCAAAGAGCTTAAACGGCGTGTCCGCAATGCGGCCGCCTTCCTCGAGTGAACCCTTGTCCTCAAGCAGCGGCGTCTCGACCGGAAGGTAATGATGCCCCCTGAAGCAGCCCTTCACCGTCAGCGCAATCTCCTCGCGCGCCTGAGCCTCCTCGGGCAATATGTCCCGGAATCCCCACGGTGTGGCCGTCATCTGGTGAGCCTCCTCATGCTGTGTTTCGTATAGAACAGAAGACCGGCATAGCTCCGCCGGTCTTCTGGGTACTTTAGCATACTAGAGTGTTTGCGGGGAAAATCGTCCTTCTCGGCTCACACCGTATTCATTTGGAAACATAGGGCAAGCGGTTAGCAGCAGTCTCTTGTCACAACACAAAAAGGGCGCCCGCGCAATTGCGGACGCCCTTGTGCAGGGTCGAGATATCAACCAGCCAAGATATCGGACCCGTGACCAGCTCTTAGTAGTCGAACTGGTGGTAGTAGCGGCGGTACTTGAGGTTGTGCTTGGTGACCAGCTCGTAGTTGCGCGCGAGGCGGTCGGTGGTCAGCACGGACAGGATCCACGGCGACACGATGACGCGGAAGTCGTCGTCCAGGCCCGGGATCGCGTACTCGGCGGTGTCGATGATGACGTAGTCCTCGTCGCCGGTCACGCCGCTGGTGAGGAAGGCGCGGACGCGCTCGTCGAGGGCGCGGCACTCGTCCTCTCCCATGAACAGGAACACCGGGACGCCGGGCTCGAGCAGCTCGAGCGTGCCGTGGAAGAAGTCGTGCGAGGTGATGTGGCGGATGCGCTTCCACTGCATCTCCTCGAGCAGGCACATGGAGTACAGGATGGTCTCGCCCCACAGCGCGCCCGAGCCGATGAACATGGTGTAGTCGGCCAGCGCGTACTTCCTGGCGAGCTCCTCGGCGCGCGG
Source organism: uncultured Collinsella sp. (assembly GCA_958446785.1). GTDB lineage: Bacteria > Actinomycetota > Coriobacteriia > Coriobacteriales > Coriobacteriaceae > Collinsella. The sequence goes on from CAUCXP010000168.1 coordinate 3,832, forward strand.
CTCGAAGCGCTTGCGGATGTCGAGCATGTCCTTCCAGACGTCCTTCGTCTGCTCGATGAACAGGTCGAACTTGGGGAAGCAGCCGCGGCGGTTGAGCAGGCGCAGGCCGAAGCAGTCGGCGAGGTAGTAGCCCTTCTCGCAGCCGCCGGCGCCGTGGTCGGAGGCCATCATGACGCAGTTCTCGGCGCCCACGGCCTGGCCGATCTTGCCCTCGGGGTTGGTCATGGCGAAGACGCGCACGCCCATCTCCCTCATCTTGCCGACGGCCTCGAGCACCTCGGGGGTGGTGCCGGACTCGGAGGCGGTCAGCACGACGGACCTGTCGGTCATGCGCTTGTGGCCCATGACGTTCCACTCGGCGGCGTGGATCAGGTAGACCTCGAGGTCGCGGTCGCCGAACTTGTTCATGAGGTACTCGAGCTGCATGAACTCGTCCCAGGTGCCGCCGACGCCCATCAGGAAGACGGCGTCGTAGCCCTCCTCGTGCACGCGGTCGGCCAGGGCGGTCATCTTCTTGCCGGCCTCGTAGACGTTCCTGCCGTCCTCGAGGTAGCCCTCCTGGTCGAAGTGCATGATCTCGATCTTCTCGGTCTCCTTCAT
>CAUCXP010000169.1 GCA_958446785.1 uncultured Collinsella sp.
AACGCCGCCATCAGAGCCGTCCGCAAGTCGGCCGACTCGCTCACGCTCGAGATGATGCCCATGTTGTTGCGAAGCCAGTTCATGGTGGAACCGGCAGCAAAGATGGAGCCCTCGAGCGCATAGCTGATCTTCCCGTTCGCAGCGATACCGATGGTGGAGACCAGACCGTTCTTGGATTCGACGATCTCGTCGCCGGTGTTCATGAGCATAAAGCAGCCCGTGCCATAGGTGTTTTTGGTCTGGCCGGGATGGAAGCAGCAGTGACCGAACAGCGACGCCTGCTGGTCGCCCGCCACGCCCATGATGGGCGGCATGTTGGTCATGATGTCGCTCGCGACGCGGCCGTAGTCACCCGAGCTCCAGCGAACCTCGGGCATCATGGAACGTGGAACGTCAAAGAGCGCCAGCAGGTCGTCGTCCCAATCGAGCGTATGGATATTAAAGAGCGCCGTGCGGCTGGCATTGGTGTAGTCGGTGGCAAAGACCTGGCCGCCAGTGAGGTTGTAGATGAGCCAGGTGTCGATGGTGCCAAACATGAGGTCGCCCGCCGCCGCGCTCTCGCGTGCGCCGTCGACGTTGTCGAGAATCCACTGCACCTTGGAGGCCGAGAAATACGGGTCGAGCGTGAGTCCCGTGCGGGAGCGCACCAGCCCTTCCGCGCCCTGCTCGACAAGCTCGTCGATCAGAGGTGCGGTACGGCGGCACTGCCATACGATAGCGTTATAGATCGGCTGACCGCTCACGCGATCCCAGACCACCGTGGTCTCGCGCTGGTTGGAGATGCCGATGGCGGCAATGCGGTCGGAGTGGATACCGCTCTTAAACTGGACTTCCATCATGACGGCGATCTGGCTAGCAAGGACCGCCATGGGGTCTTGCTCCACCCAGCCGGGACGCGGGAAGCTGGTTTTGACGCTGCGACGTGCCTGCGCGACGATGCATCCGTACTCGTCGACGATGGTCGCAAGTACCGAGGTGGTGCCGCAGTCGAGCGCCATGATGTAGGAACCGCCAAAGTCAAACGAGGCATCTTCCATGCCCAGGCTGCCCAGATTCAACGACATCGCTTAAACCTTTCTATTGCATCGGGTCGGACAGGACCCGTTCGATCTCTGATGCGGGAAGTGCGCCTTGGCGCAGGATCTGGAACTCGCCGTGCTGAAACGACACGATGGTCGAGGCGTCGCGACACGGGGTCTCACCGGCGTCGACGGCAACATCGACCCCCTCTAGGATGCGACCCTCCACCGTGATAAAACTTGCCGGCGCGGGCGCGCCATGCGTGTTGGCGCTGGTGCAGGCAAGGGGGCTGCCACAGGCGCGAATGAGCGCCTGCACCACGGGCGAGGCCGAAGCGCGAAGTGCCACCGTGTCGTCGGCAGCGCGCATAAAGGTCGGCACGCAGGGGGCTGCCTTGACCACGATAGTCAGGGCTCCCGGCCAGCATCGTCGCGCGAGCATGCGGGCATCTTCCGGGATATCCACACCATAGCGGTCGAGTGCTTCGACGCCATCGACCAGCCAAGCGACGGTTTGCGTGAGTTCACGTTGCTTGAGGGTAAAGATACGACGATAGCCGGTACCAAGTGCGGGGACCGCGGCGCCGTTGACGGTGGCCTGCGGATCTCGCGGCCACGATGGGAATTCGCTTGTATCTTGAGGCACGGCGTCCGAAAAGGCGTTGACCGCCACGGCGACACCGTAGACCGTCTCGGTCGGGATCAAGGCCAGGCCGCCGCGGTCGAGCACCTCGGCCGTGCGCTCGACGGCAAGCCGATGCGGCTCGCGCGTTCCCTCGTATACCCGATAGACCGTCTGCATGTGTATGCCAGCCCCTTACGCTCTGGTGCAAGTTTGTTTACTGTGGGGCATTCTCGCACGAAACGTTCAACCTATTTGACCAGAGCGCATGTTGGTTTGGTGAGCGGCTCTAGTAGTCGGTGAAAGTGAGGGGGTTATTGGACTGCGACGAACTTCTTTGGCCTGCCGGCGTGGCGTTTTTGGGCTGCGTAGCGCTCGATGCTGTCTATCGTTATCATCCGACGGCCATCGACGAGTTCAACAACGAGTTTTCCGGCTTTGACCAGCGCGGTAATCCGCGGAGCGGAGACTTTGAGGTCCAGCGCTGCGTCTTTAAATGTTCGGCACGCCGCTTCCCGAGCGTCCTCGTGGTCGATTTCGACTGAAAGGGCCACGACCTCGGCCGAGCGTTCGTACCCTGCCGGAGTCAAACCGTTGTTGAGGTCGTCGGCCAAAAACGCCATCAGCGCCTCGGTGGCATGGGCAATAGCTTCTTCGCGCGTATCGCCATCGGCAAAGGCGCCGGGAATCTGCGGGAAGCTGGCGCAGTAACCGTCGTCTTCTTTTATGAGAACGCAGTCATAGGTAAATCGCTGCCTCATTTTGCCTCCAACTACCATCCAGCTTGGCGACGAATACTTGCCCACGTGCCCTTCTTTGGTCGATCACCACCAGAGCCGTTCACGGTGACAACACGGTCACCAGAAACATACTTAGCATGACTACCGACTTGCGCGACCTTCACGAATCCATCGTGCTTGAGTAGGGCAATGATTTCCCGAAAGGTAGGAGGTTGCATGGGCCGACCTCTTTCAGCCGTCCTAATTATAAATTAATTTATAATTTTTGCTAACCAGTTAATAAATATTACTGGCGCTGTTTGGGCTCGGTGACGATGGCTCGGACGATGCGGGGGCGATCGGTGAGGTCGTGGACGATGCGCACGTCCGACAGACCCGCTTGGCGGCAGAGCTCGGCCGCAGCGTCGAGCGCGCCCTCGTAGAGCTCGCAGGCAAAGAGGCCGCCGGCGCGCAACATGTAGGGCGCCGCGTTGAGCAGGCGGCGGAAGATATCGAGGCCGTCGGCGCCACCCTCGAGCGCCAGATCGGGCTCAAAGTCCTTGACCTCGTGCGGCAGCGAGCGCATGACATCGGTGGGGATGTAGGGCGGGTTGGAGACGAGTACGTCAAAGGTGCCCCACTCTTCACGGGGAATGGAGCTCACCAGGTTCGTGAGGCTGAAGGCGACCTCGTCGGACGTGAGGCCAAGCGCATCGCGGTTTTTGGTAGCAAGGTCGATGGCGCGCGGCTCGATATCGGTAGCAGTGCAGGTGACGTGGCCGCGACGCTCCCAGGCGATCGAGAGCGAGATACAGCCCGTGCCGCAGCCGACCTCGAGAACGCGGGCAGTGCGGGGCTCGGCTGGGGCAGGCGCAGCGGCATCCTGAGCTGAAACCGTCTCCTGGTCGGCACCCTCGATGGCGATGCCGTATTCGTCGAGCTCGGGCTCGGCGGCTTCCGCGGCTTCGGCTTCTGCTGCTTGCGCGGCGGCTTCCTCGGCCTCGCGATCGGCCAGTTCCTCGGCATAGGCACGGCTGCCCAGTACGTCGCCGCCTAGCGCCGCCTCATCGGCAGCCGTCAGGTTAGCGGCACGGCGCTCGGCAGTCGCCCGTTCGTCTGCCAGCGCGGCCTCGGCCTTGCGTGCCTCCTCGACCTCATCGTTCCAAGGCAGCTCAACACGCTGACGGGCAGCAGCCTCGGGGCTCAGCACCTCGGCATCCAGATAATTGAGGACTTCCTCGACGAGCATCTCGGTTTCGGGGCGCGGAATGAGCACACCGGGAGCGCACGCGACGTCAATCATGCGAAACTGCGTGCTGCCGGTGATGTACTGTAGCGGCTCGCCTTTGGCGCGACGAACGACGGCCGCATGCATGGTCTCGAGCTGGGCCGCGTTAAGCGTCTCGTCCATACGCATATATAGGTCAATGCGCGCCAGGCCCGTGGCGGCGCACAGCAGCCACTCGGCAGAAAGACGGGGGTGCTCCTCGCCGCGCTCGGCCAGGTACTCCTTGGTCCACTCGAGACAACGCTTGATGGTCCAGATCTCGTTTGCCATGGGGTCCTCCCCTCTTAAGCGCCGGGCGGCGCGCGAATGTCGGAGCAGATTGTAAGCGAGGCCAGCGCTTGGCAAGGGACGATTGAAGGCGATTATCGAGAATCAGCCCAGATTTTTGCTTGGAGCCTGCCTAGAGTGTTCATTCGTCGACGTCTAAATCTGCATCCGTCAAGCTTTTGGCAAGGTTGCCCCAAAACTGACCAATATCTAACCAAGAACTTGCCACATCGCTTGACGCACGACCCATCAAAAATCGCTCCGCGACTTCTTGAACGATATTTTGAGCAATATTTTCGATAGCGGACTTATGCCGTCAATTACCTTAAGCAGGTAAGCAGCTCAAATGCCATAACAGCCGACTGAATAACATCTCAAAGCAATGTACCCAACCTAGTCATTTAAGAACGTCCCCAATGACTACATCTAAGGCGCCGCAGGTTGAGCATAAGTCAGCGAAAACGCCCCTAAGCGAGCAAGGTGACGTGAAAGAGGAGGGAAGCGTACTT
>CAUCXP010000170.1 GCA_958446785.1 uncultured Collinsella sp.
GTAGTAGGCGTCCAGGTAGAGCTCCTTGATCTCGCTCATGAGCGGGTAGCGCGGGTTAGCGCCGGTGCACTGGTCGTTGAATGCCTGCTCGGTCATCTCGTCGAGGGTGTCGAGGAAGTACTGCTCGTCAACACCGTAGTCGGCGATGGTCTTCTTGACACCGATGAAGTCCTTGAGCTCCTCGAGCTTCGTGATGAAGTTCTCGAAGACCTCCTTGTCGTCCTTGCCCTCGATGCCGCAGTACTTGGCCATCTCGGCGTAGTTGTGCAGCGCGTTGGGGTAAGGATACTGGGAGAAGGTACCCATCTTGACGGGAGCCTCGGCGGCGTTGTAGCGCATGACGCGGGTCAGGATGACGGCGTTTGCGAGGCCGTGGGGCAGGTGATGGAAAGCGCCGAGCTTGTGGGCCATGGAGTGGTTGAGGCCCAGGAAGGCGTTGGCGAAGGCCATACCGGCCATGCATGAGGCGTTGTGCATCTCCTCGCGGGCATGCGGGTCCTTGGCGCCGTTCGTGAAGCTGGAGGGCAGGTTCTCAAAGACGAGCTTAGCAGCGCGCTCGGAGAGGCCCTTGGTGTAGTCGGAAGCCATGATGGAGACGTAGGACTCGATGGCGTGGGTCATGACGTCGATACCGGAGGCAGCGGTCAGGCCGCGCGGGGCGGTCATGCAGTTGTCGGCGTCGACGATAGCCATGTTGGGGAGCAGCGCGTAGTCGGCGAGCGGCCACTTGATGCCGGTCTCCTTGTCGGTGATGATGGCGAACGGCGTGCACTCGGAGCCGGTACCCGAAGAGGTCGGGACGGCGACGAAGTAGGCCTTCTTGCCCATCTCGGGGAAGGTGAAGATACGCTTGCGGATGTCCATGAAGTCCATGGCCATGTCCTCAAACTTGCACTCGGGGTGCTCGTACATCATCCACATGATCTTGCCGGCGTCCATAGCGGAGCCACCGCCGACGGCGATGATGACGTCCGGCTCAAAGAGAGCCATCTGCTTGGCGCCGCGACGTGCGCACTGCAGCGACGGATCGGGCTCGACGTCGTAGAAGCAGTCGTGGGCGATGCCCATCTCGTCGAGCTTGGCCTCGATGGCGCGGGTGTTGCCGTTCTTGAAGAGGAACTGGTCGGTGACGATGAAGGCACGCTTCTTGCCCATGACGGTACCGAGCTCGTCGAGGGCGACGGGCGTGGAACCCTTCTTGAAGTAGACCTTCTCGGGAGCGCGGAACCACAGCATGTTCTCACGGCGCTCGGCCACAGTCTTAACGTTGATCAAGTGCTTCACCCCAACGTTCTCGGAGACGGAGTTGCCGCCCCAGGAGCCGCAGCCCAGGGTCAGAGACGGCTTCATGCCAAAGTTGTACAGGTCACCGATGCCGCCGTGCGAAGACGGGGTGTTGATGACGATACGGCAGGCCTTCATGACGTGCTCGAACAGGCTGATCTTCTCGGCCTGGGCGGGGTGCACGTAGAGAGAGGCGGTGTGGCCCGGGCCACCGGCGAGCACCAGGTGCTCGGCCTTGTCGACGGCCTCCTGGAAGTCCTTGGCGTGGTACATGGCCAGGACCGGGGAGAGCTTCTCGTGGGAGAACTCCTCCTTGGCGGGGTCGGTGGAGGTGACCTCGGCGATCAGGATCTTGGTCTTGGCGGGAACCTCGATGCCGGCGAGCTCGGCGATCTTGGCGGCAGCCATGCCGGGGATGCGGTGATCGAGGGCGCCGTTCTTGAACATGGCGGCACGCAGGGCCTCCATCTCGGCACCCTGCTTGACGAAGTAGCAGCCGCGCTTCTGGAACTCGGCCTTGACCTGGTCATAGATGGTGTCGATGACGGTCACGGACTGCTCGGAAGCGCAGATCATGCCGTTGTCGAAGGTCTTGGAGTGAATGATGGAGTTGACGGCGAGCAGCACGTCGGCGGTGTCGTCGATGACGACCGGGGTGTTACCGGCGCCAACGCCCAGGGCGGGCTTGCCCGAGGAGTAGGCGGCCTTGACCATGCCCGGGCCACCGGTGGCGAGGATGATGTCGACGTCGCGCATGACCATGTTGGTCAGCTCGATGGAGGGGACATCGACCCAGCCGATGATGCCCTCGGGGGCGCCGGCCTTGACGGCGGCGTCAAGCACGAGCTTGGCGGCGGCGATGGTGCACTTGGCGGCTGCCGGGTGTGGGGAGATGATGATGGCGTTGCGGGTCTTCAGGCTGATCAGCGTCTTGAAGATCGCGGTGGAGGTGGGGTTGGTCGTCGGGATGACGGCGCCCACGATGCCGATGGGCTCGGCGATCTTGGTGATGCCGTAAGCCTCGTCGCGCTCCAGGACACCACAGGTCTTGGTGTTCTTGTAAGCGTTGTAGATGTACTCTGCGGCGTAGTGGTTCTTGATGACCTTGTCCTCAAGAACGCCGCGGCCGGTCTCCTCGATGGCCATCTTCGCCAACGGGATACGAGCCTTGTTGGCGGCCATGGCGGCCTCATAGAAGATCTTGTCGACCTGCTCCTGCGTGTACGTAGCAAAAAGCGCCTGGGCCTCTCGCATCTGAGCGAGCTTAGCCTCAAGCGCCTCTACGTTGTCCACAATTGCGGGAGTAGTGTTTTCCGGTGACTTTTTCACCATTTGTGTCTCCTTGCGATCGGAGATTTACCCTACGCCTTGCATGATAGCAATAAATAATTCGGTGAGTGGTAAGATTCCTGTAAAAGGCACACTAAAACGCTTCAATCAACTGAAACGTTTCAACTATAACTATCTGCCTATTGCATTGCCCCGCTCATTGGGGACAGACTTACATGAGTGCTTTCACTCATTTGTGACAGACATGGATTTGTCATTTTGCCGTTCTGGGCCTGTTTTTGGCGCAGATTGGATATAAATAGGTCACAGGCTCAGCATTTCGCGTTCCTTCTCTCCTTTCAGGTGTTGCCTGTACGGCTTTGAAAGGAGAGACCATGCCCCGATGCGCCCGCGAAATATCGCTCACCGGCTATTACCACGTCTTTGACCGCGGAAACTCCAAACAGATCATTTTTGAAGATGATTCCGACCGCTATCGTTTCTTATCGGACATCTCAGACAGGTTTGCGTGCCATGACGTGGCGGTGTTGGCCTGGTGCCTTATGGATAATCACTTCCATTTGATGGTTGATGACCCATATGACAACCTTTCAAAGGCAATGCAGTGCGCGCTGACGGCCTATGCCAAGTATTTCAATGGAAAAACGGGAAGAACGGGTCACCTGTTTGATAATCGCTATTCGCGGATCGCGGTCGAGTCGGACACGCAGGCGGTGCAGTTGCTCGATTATATCCATCTCAATCCTGTGAAAGGTGTGCTCGACTCGCTCGATGCCTACCGCTGGTCAAGCTACAAGGCATACCAGCTGGGATACGATCCCTTTGATATCTGTGACGCGGCCCCTATGCTCGATATTGTCGGAGGCTCTCGTTGCTATTGCGAGCATCTCGAGGAAGTTGCCGGGCGCATCTGGTCAGTGGAGATTCTTCCGCGCCGACGGATCCCCGATGAGGACGCCCTTTCCGTTGCGCGCGAAGTTTTGCCGAGCATTGATCCTGCGCTGCTCAAGGCCCTGCCACGCCCCGAACGCGATGCCTGTCTGCTAAGGCTCAGGCGGGCACATCTCACGGTCAAGCAAATTGCCCGTATCACCGGTATCGGCGCTACAAGCGTGACCAAGGCCACTGTAGGCTGGAAGGAGGCAGCGTGAGGTAGGGGCCGAACCGCAGTCGGCATGCATTACGTCTGTCCCCAATGCGTGAAAACACTCATGTAAGTCTGTCCCCAATGAGTGCAAAAAGGCGCCCTCCGTAGGGGAGGGCGCCTTTGGTAAGTTCTATATGAACGCGAGGTCTTTGACCCGGAGAGTCCGAGGTACTTGTTGGTAAGACCTTATTTAGGAGCGCGCAACCTTGCCGGACTTGAGGCAGGTGGAGCAAACGTTCATCTTGCGACGGTGACCATCGACGACGACGTAGACGCGCTGGATGTTGGGGCGGAACTTACGGTTGGTGACGCGGTGAGAGTGGCTGATGGAGCGACCGGCAACGGGGTGCTTACCGCAAACTTCGCAAACTTTGGACATAACTGACCCTCCTTGGGCGACAAACGAACATGTCGCGTTAACAAACAAGCCTGAACTATAGCACAGAAGCAGCTCCCTGTGCGTAATCTACACAGAGATATTCCTCTTTTGGCGATAGTGCTCACGCCACGGCCCTGGACGTAGATCCGATTTGCGTGCAGCAGAGGGGATTATGCCAGCTCGTGCGTGCGTCATAAGTCAGATATCTGTTTGTTGGTTGGTTCGTTGGTTGATTGGTTTGTTGGT
>CAUCXP010000171.1 GCA_958446785.1 uncultured Collinsella sp.
GGCAGCGACTTTGGCATGAAGCCGAGCTTTGAACGCATGCATTGGATTATCGATCACGCTTTTGTTGATGGCGACGGCACGCTGACCTGCGACGCCTCGGTATCTGACAGCTTTTTGATGCGCGCCTTCGAGCGCACCAACACGCGTACAAACCCGCTGTACTGGACACTGCAGGAGTTCATCTACGCCGACGGCGATACCATGCCCATTCGCTGGGCCGCGGCAGAAGAGAAGGCTCACCGCGCCGAGTTCGACACCCTCGCGCGCCCGCTCATGTTTACCGGCGAGGCCATGTTCCCGTGGATGTTTGAGCAGATGCCCGAGCTCAAGCCCTTCAAGCCCGCCATGGACCTGCTGATGGAAGACACCAGCTGGGACAAGATCTACGACCCGCAGCGTCTGGCCTGCAACGAAGTGCCGCTCCAGGCCGCGGTATATTTCGACGACATGTACGTGGATTCGGACCTGCAGCTCGACACGCTCAGCCGCGTGGGCAACTCGCATGCCTGGGTGACGAACGAGTTCGAGCACGACGGCCTGCACGGCAGCGTGGTGTTCAAGCACCTCTTCGACGAAGCACTCAACCGCGGAGACCTGCGCCGGATCTTCTAGCAAAGGAGTGTCCCCGTCTGCCGGCACAATAGGAACGTCCCCAAGTGCCGTCAACGACAATGCCGCTGGTAGAGGACAGAAAGCGAAAACGCCCCTAAGCGAGCAAGGTGACGTGAAAGAGGAGGGCATTGACCTTTTGGTCATGCCCGACGATTGAACGTCAGATTGCCGCTTAGGGGCGTTTGCAGCGTCAATTGGTTAGGCGAACACTATCAAGTTGTCCCTATGGATCGCGGGCTTCTCGGCCAGGTCTGCGAGCAGGCGGTTGCTGGCAATCTGGTCCTGGCGGCGGCCGGCGGCAAGCTCCAGCACGTCCGAATCGGCCTCGGCGATACCACGGGCGACAACCATGCCGCTCGGGTCGCACACGTCGAGCACATCGCCCTCGGCAAACTGGCCATCGACCTCGCGAATACCCACCGCGAGCAGCGACGAACCGCGGCTGACCAGCGCCTTCGCGGCGCCGTCATCGACCGTCACCGAGCCGTGCGCCTTGTCGCCCAGTGCAATCCACAGCTTGCGCGGCGCAATGTCCAGGCGCTCCGCCGGCGGATCGAACAGCGTACCCACGCTCTCGCCGCGGGCCAGACGCACGAGCGCATCGGGCTTCTCGCCCGAGCAAATCACGCTCTGAATGCCCGCCGTCATGAGAATGCGGCTCGCGCGGATCTTGGTGATCATGCCGCCCGTGCCCACCGATGTGGAAGAATCGCCCGCCGAGGCGATGATCTTGGCGTCGATCTTATGCACGACCGGGACGAACTCGGCCGTGGGATCCTCGTGCGGATTGGCGGTGTAGAGGCCATCGATGTCCGAGAGCGTCACGCACAGATCGGCAGAAACCAGGCAGCTCACAAGCGCCGCCAGCGTGTCGTTGTCGCCAAACTTGATCTCATCGACGGTGACGGTATCGTTCTCGTTGACGACCGGCACCACGCCAAGCTCCACAAGGCGAAGCAGGGCGTCGCGCGCGTGCAGGTAGGACGTGCGGCGCGCCGTGTCGTGACGCGTGAGCAGCACGAGCGAGGTGAGCAGGTCGCGCGCATGGAACTCCTCGTCGTAGGCCGACGAGATGATGCACTGACCGGCCGAGGCGCAGGCCTGCAGGCTCGGCAGGTCGCCGACCGGCTTACGGTCGAAGCCCAGCACGGGATAGCCGCAGGCAATGGCACCCGAGCTCACCACGACCAGGCGCCAGCCAAGCTCGCGCAGCGCTGCGGCCTGGTCGGCAAGCCCGCCGATAAAGGCGCTGTTGACCTTGCCGTCGGCGCCCACCACCGTGGACGAACCGATCTTTACCACCATCGTTTTATAAGAAGTCGTCATACGTCAAACCAATCAACTGTTCAGCGAACGGCCGAGCCGGCGGCCAGGGAAGCGTGACTCGCCCCTACCGCCCAAGGAATTAGTGAGCCCAGGGAAAGGCAGAGGCCGCGGCCATGTTCTTGCGCACGAGCTCGTCGCGCACCTGAGCCAGGCCCTGCTCCATACCCACCACATAGGTCTGCGGGTACAGGAAGCGCTTGAAAGCTGCGTCCAGATGGTCGAGCGCCCAAGCACAGCGCTCGCGCGCGTCCTGGATGCTCTCACGCGGAGCCACCGCACTGCCATCGCGCACGATCGGCACCAGCAGCTCGCGATACTCAAGTTCGGACACGTCGGTCACCAGGGCGGCATCGTTCACGGCCACAAGGGTATTGCCGCGCGCGACGCCCTCCCCTGCCAGATGGTCCTCGTCATAAATCATGTCGCAAACCGGGCCGCTAAAGCCGTCGTAATAGCGTCGTACGCGCTGCACGCCGGGGATCGTGCGCTTGTAGGGCTGCTCGGAAAGCTTCACCACCGGCGTCCACGGCTCCGCGTCGCTCGCACGACGGGCCGAAAGCTTGTACACGCCGCCCAGCGCAGGCTGATCGTAGCAGGTCGCGAGTTTGGTGCCCACGCCAAAGCTGTCGATGGGCGCGCCCTGGTCGAGCAGCGACTGAATCGTGTACTCATCCAAATCGTTAGAAACCGAGATCCCCACATAGGGCAGGCCCTCGGCATCAAAACGGCCGCGCACATACTTTGAGAGCTTGGCGAGGTCGCCGGAGTCGATGCGAATGGCCGACAGGCGCTCGCCCACCGCTTCCATCTCCTTGGCAACCGTAATGGCATGTTCACAGCCCTCGCGCACGTCATAGGTGTCGATGAGCAGCGTGCAGTTCTTGGGGCTCGACTTGGCAAAGGCGCGGAAGGCCTCGAGCTCGGAATCGAAGCTCATCACCCAGCTGTGCGCATGCGTGCCAAAGACGGGAATACCGTAGCGGCGGCCGGCGAGCACATTGGACGTAGAGGAGCAGCCGGCAACGTAGCTCGCGCGCGCGACGGCCAAGCCGCCATCGGGACCCTGAGCGCGGCGCAGGCCAAACTCGGCAACGGGACGGCCGTCCGCCGCCAGCACCACGCGCGCCGTCTTGGTGGCGACAAGCGTCTGGAACCCAACGATGTTGAGCAGCGCCGTCTCGAGCAGCTGGCACTCCAGCGCGGGGCCGGTGACGCGAACCATGGGCTCGCGCGGAAAGACGAGCTCGCCCTCGGGCACGGCGTCGATGTTTACATGCGCGCGGAAGTTGCGCAGGTAGTCGAGGAATGCAGGCTTGAACATCGCGCCGCCGGCCGGGGCCTGAAGTGAGGCGAGGTAGTCGATATCCTCGGGCGTAAAGCGCAGATTCTCGACAAGCTCGGGCAGCTCGGCGGTGCCGCACATGACGGCATACGCGCTGCCGAAGGGATGGTCGCGGTAAAACGCCGTAAAGCAACCCTGCTCATTGGCCTTGCCGCTCTCCCACAGGCCCTGGGCCATAGTGAGTTCGTACAGATCAGTGAGCATTGCGATGTCGGTGGGATGCGAGATGTCGGTCAAAGCCATGGGGCGACCTTTCGGATGCGTTGTGCAGAGGTTGAGGGTTGGAGAAGGGCAGAGTGTTCGGGCATGACACCCGGCGCGAATCGGCTAGAGCAGGCCCATGCTGGTCAGGATCGTGTAGCCCATAAAGATGACAAACGCGATGAGGGCAAGGACAATGATGATTTTTTGAGCCGGCGCCATGCCAGGGATCTCGTTCTCGCCCGTAGGCTCCTTGGAGGTAACCATGCGCTGGGCAAAGCTCATCTCGTCACGGCTCGGCTTAGGATCGACGAACTTGGGACGAGCGGTCTTTTTAGGCTGAGGTTTAGGTGCGGCGGGCGCGGGCTTCGCGGCGGCGGGCTTGGGCTCGGATGCGCCCTTCGCAGCAGCCTCCTCGGCCTTCGCACGCTCGGCACGCAGGGCGGCCAGCTCCTCACGCTCGCGGCGTGCCTCTTCCTGGGCCTCGCGACGAGCTTTCTCGGCGCGGAGCTCTTCCAACTCGGCGCGTTCCTCGGCAGACAGTGGTTGGGACTCAAGCTCGGCCATGGTACAGCCCTTTCTTTTAAAAAAAGCCGCCGACACAATGTCAGCGGCTTATCAAATCCAAGGGTGGAGACGAAGGGAGTCGAACCCTCGGCCTCTGCCATGCGACGGCAGCGCTCTCCCAACTGAGCTACGTCCCCAGGACAAGTTGATATTTTACCTACGGCTCGCCAACTGTCAACGCCCAATAATCAGTCTTTTTGGGGCACGGCTATTTTGACAACTTTTCGAGCAGGCGATCCTCTCGATGATTTTTCTGGGACGGGGATTAAAAAAACATTGTGTACCGAATGATTT
>CAUCXP010000172.1 GCA_958446785.1 uncultured Collinsella sp.
GACGGTATTCCGGTATGCGGCAAGTCGGCGGGGGAGTGTGCCGCCTGCGCCGAGCGCGTGGTGGCCGAGCGCGCGGCAGATAGCGCTGACACGCCCATGTCGATTGAGTCCATCATCGACTTTATCGAGGACGGCGATATCGATGGTGCCCGCGCTGTCGTTGAGCGTCAGATTGAGCTGAATGGCGCGATCAGTGCTGAGGGCCTTGCGCACGCTTGGGGCGCCGAGGTGGGTCGTACGCTGCTGGGTGCTCGTGCCGATGACGTCGCCTGCCGTGCCCGTGCCCGTGCGGCCGCCGGATCCGACGCTCGCATGAACGGCTGCGCGCTGCCGGTCGCCATTGTGTGCGGCTCGGGCAATCAGGGCATTACCTGCGCATTGCCCGTCATGGAGTATGCCGAGTACCTGCGCTGTGACCACGAGCGCCTGGTGCGCGCCGTGATGCTGTCCGATCTTATCGCCGTGCATATCAAGAGCTATATTGGTGCGCTCTCGGCGTTTTGCGGTGCTATTTGCGCTGCGTGCGGTGCCGGTGCCGCGATTACCTGGCTGTGCGGTGGCACGCGCGAGCAAATCGGTGCGACGGTCTCCAATACGCTCGGCAATGTGGGCGGCATCGTGTGCGATGGCGCCAAGGCGAGCTGTGCCGCCAAGATCTCGGCTGCCGTCGATGCAGCGATTCTGGGCCATGATATGGCCATGCAGGGTCGCGGCTTCCGCGCCGGCGAGGGCCTGATCCAAGATACCGTTGAGCAGACAATCGCCAGTATGGGCTACGTAGGCCGTGTGGGCATGAAAGATACCGACGTCGAGATCCTCAACATCATGATCGGCAAAACCCAAGTGTGCTAGGACAGTTCGTCGGCTACCTGGTGTTCGTAGAAGGCTTCTACTACGGCGTTAAAGTCGCGGGCGAAGCCTTCCATGGTTCCGCGCCAGGTAGCTCGGCCGGGTTTTCCCTGGCCTACATAGGCAGTCTGAATGCCGCAGGCGGGGCTAGGGAAGTCGCGTTTGGGATCGTTGCCCACCATAAGGACCTCGTGCGGTTCGAGCCCCATCACCTGAAGCTGTTCTAGATAGTAGGTGGCATCAGGCTTGCAGCGGGTGGCGTTTCCCATGTGCGTGACGAGCTCAAAGGGGGCGTCGGCCAGGTCGCCCCAACCCATGCGGCACTCGATGGCCCCCTGCGGAAAGCTGGGGTTGGTAAAGAGCGCGCAGCGCAGCCCTGCGTCCTGTACGGCCTGGAGCGCGGCGTGTGCGCCCGGCATGGCATGGGCGTTGATGAGTTCGTCATTCTTGTACGGAAGAACTTCGCGGTCGTAGTAGGTAAACGCCTCGTAGATGAGGGGATCGGAGAGGCAAATCCCGCATCGGCGCTTGACCTCTTCTTGGTAAAACTCAAGATTGGTGCGGTTGTCCGTGCCGCTGCGGCGATTGGCGTTGAGGTCGACCAGGATGGTGCCGAGGCGTGCCATCGTGCCACCGCGGCTGCGGTGCCCGATATCCGCGAGCATCGAAGAGGCATCCTTAAAATAGCGAAGGATGAACGCGTTGAGGTTGATGCTAAGAAGCGTTTCGTCCATATCGAAAACGACTGCTTTGAGCACGCGGGCACCTTTCTCGAAAAATCGATCTAGAATCGTTGGCTCCGGATACTTTACCCCAAAGCCGAATGCCTGGCTGGTTATCGTCAAGTTGCGGAGACGTGTGTTCATAAGATTACGAAAAAGTCTCCACACGAGTAAAAAATCGCAGTTCACGCTTGAAATCGAACTCATTTCCCCGTAACCTATACGAACGTGATTGCATAAGCGTCACATTAGTATCTGTCGGCTCCCGAGTGTTCCTAAACGTTGTGTGCTTGTCGCACCCTTCTGTAGGTCCTAGCAATCGGGGCCCCGTAGTTCGAAAGGGGTCCACCTTTGAGTGAGATTCAGAACTCGTCCATTTTCTCTCTTGACGATGTCAACGAGGAGGAGATGAACAACCTCATCGACGGTACGATTACCGACTTTGATGAGGGCGATCTCGTTAACGGCACTGTCGTTAAGATCGAGCATGACGAGGTGCTCGTTGACATCGGATTCAAGTCCGAGGGCGTTATCCCGGTCCGCGAGCTGTCCATCCGCAAGGACGCTAACCCTGCAGACATCGTTGCACTCGGTGATCCCATCGAGGCTCTGGTTCTCCAGAAGGAGGACAAGGACGGTCGTCTGGTCCTGTCCAAGAAGCGTGCCGAGTACGAGCGTGCTTGGAACCGCATCGAGGAGAAGTTCAACTCCGGCGAGAATGTCGAGGGCGAGGTTATCGAGGTTGTCAAGGGCGGCCTGATCCTCGACATCGGCCTGCGTGGCTTCCTGCCCGCTTCCCTCGTCGACCTCCGTCGCGTCAAGGACCTCACCTCCTACATGGGCACCCGCATCGAGGCTCGCGTCATCGAGATGGACCGCAACCGCAACAACGTCGTCCTCTCCCGTCGCGTCGTGCTCGAGGAGTCCCGTAAGGCCGAGCGTTCCGAGATCCTGTCCAAGCTCAAGTCTGGCATGCGTCTCCAGGGCACCGTTTCCTCCATCGTCGACTTCGGCGCCTTCGTCGACCTCGGCGGTATCGACGGCCTCATCCACATCTCCGAGCTCTCCTGGAACCACGTCAACCATCCTTCCGAGGTTGTCAAGGTCGGCCAGGAGGTCGAGGTCGAGGTTCTCGACGTCGATCTCAACCGCGAGCGCATCTCCCTGGGTCTCAAGCAGACCACCGAGGATCCGTGGCGCGCACTGGTCAAGAAGTACCCCGTCGGCGCTATCGTCGAGGGCACTGTGACCAAGCTTGTCCCGTTCGGCGCTTTCGTCGACCTGGGCGAGGGCATCGAGGGCCTGGTGCACATCTCCGAGATGGCCAACAAGCACGTCGATCAGCCTTCTCAGGTCACCCACGTGGGCGACAAGGTTCAGGTCAAGGTCATGGAGATCGATCTCGACCGTCGTCGTATCTCCCTGTCCATGAAGTCTGCTGCTGAGACTCTGGGCGTCGAGATCGAGGTTACCCCGCTGCCTTCCGAGAAGAAGGACGAGGAGACCGACGCCGAGTAATTCGGTTTGACGATCACTTGTTTTAAGGGATCCGTCCGTAATGGACGGGTCCCTTTTTGCATTTGGCGCCGAGATGCGCAATGCTGCCGGGCTGTCCACAGGCTATTGGATTGTCGGTGCATGAAAAAAGCCGACATCCCGCCTCGGGGAGGAGGCGGGAACACACCGAGTAGACGGAGGGGTGCGGAGCGCGGTCGCGTCTCGACTGACGACGTTGCCCATCGACAGGACCATTGTAGCGCATGGCGGTTCTTGGTTTATCGTGTCGAGCGTTTGCGTTGTGCCATTGCCTGCGGTAACGGTGTGCTACACTCTTGCACTGCTGAGTGGGCCAGACGGTCGCGCGATGTGCTGTTTGCAGTACGCGTGAGGAAAGTCCGGGCTCCAGAGGGCGGGATGCCGGCTAACGGCCGGGCGGAGTGATCCGACGGAAAGCGCCGCAGAAAATAAGACTCCCACCTGCGTCGCAAGGCGTAAAGGGAAAAGCTGAAACGGTGGTGTAAGAGACCACCAGCGTCGTGGCAACACGGCGGCTTGGCAAGCCCCATCCGGAGCAAGCGCGAATAGGAACGCTATGGGCCGGCCCGGTCCGCGTTCGGGTAGCGTGCGTGGAGCTGCACGGTAACGTGCAGACAAGATAAATGACCGTTCACGACAGAACCCGGCTTATCGGCCCACTCGGCACTTTGTTGACGCTGCGAACCCGTCAGCGCGGCAATCTGCCTTTCAAGCCTTCGGGCATGACCATAAGGTCAATGCCCTCGGCTTTCAAGGCACCTTGCTCGCGCTGACGGGTTCTCGCTTTCGTTGACGGAATCATCGGCGTTGTCATTCTTTTTACTAGGGTTATCGTATTATTGAGGCTGTTTGTTGCTGCGCTTTATTTTGTTGAGGGGCTTTGTTGGACAGCTATTTTACTCTGCAATCGAATATTGAGGTTTCGGGCGAGTTTGTGGACCGCAAGAGCCGGTTTATTGCCCAGCTGGTCCATATTGAGTCCGAGGACGAGGCGAATGCCTTTATCGAGATGGTTCGCAAGCGTCATTATGACGCTCGACACAATGTTCCCGCGTGGATTTTGGTCGATGGACGCGAGCGCCAGAGCGATGATGGTGAACCGAGCCGCACGAGTGGTATGCCGACGCTCGAGGTGCTGCGCGGTGCGGGGTCTTCAAGCCAGCTTTTATCGTCACAGTTGTCGCTCACCTGATCCAACACATAAA
>CAUCXP010000173.1 GCA_958446785.1 uncultured Collinsella sp.
GAGCTCAAAAATATCGCGAGCAGAATGCCCGCAGGCGAGGATGAGGTGCTTTGTCTCGATTGACTCGTAAGCGGCGTCTTGGGACGATTGGACATCAATGCCGGTGATGGCGCCAGACGCGTCGATGCGAATGTCGACGAGCTTCGTTCGATAACGGACGACACCTCCGAGCTGCTCGATGCGCTGGGATATAGCGGTGACAACCTTGGGAAGGATGTCGGAGCCAATGTGCGGCTTGGCATCCCACAGAGTATCGCGGGGCGCACCCGCCTCGACGAAGGTTTCGAGGATAAGACGATGGGCGGGATTTTTTGTTCCCGTATTGAGCTTGCCGTCCGAGAAGGTCCCCGCGCCGCCCAGACCAAACTGGATATTGCTCTCGGGGTCGAGGATGCGCTCCTTTAGAAAGAGGTCGATCGCCCGCGAGCGGCGAAATGCCGGGTCGCCGCGCTCGATGAGCAAGGGCTTAAGACCTGCTTCGGCGAGCGTAAGCGCAGCGAAAAGGCCGGCGCATCCGGCGCCGACAACGACAGGGCGTTCTTGAGGTGCGTCGGAGGCGGGGGAGGGGAATGAAGGCTCATAGTCTTCTATCGCGCGTACGCGCGAGCGGTCACGCTCGGCAACGCTGTCGATCGCTTCTCGCTCGAGGTGGGGACTAGTCAGCTCAACACGAAAGCTCAGGATAAAATGGACGTCTCGTTTTTTGCGAGCGTCGATTGACTTGCGGTGGAGCTCGATGGACTTGATCTCGGAGTCCTTGCAACGTAGGACGCACTTGGCGACTCGCTTGCCAACAATGAGACAGGCATTTTCATCGCCGGCTTCATCGAGCGACGCGTTGACTTGGGTGATTTCAATCATCGAGGTCTCCTTAGAGGCAAGAAAGAGGCCGTCCGGTATCCCAGACGGCCCGAATGCGTTTTTGATTATAGACTGCGCGGCTACAGGCTGCTTGCAGCGCGAATGCCCGAGATCCAGGCCCAAGCAAGGTTAAAGCCTCCGCAATCGGCGTCGATGTCGAGCGCTTCACCGCAGACGTAAAGCGGGGCGTCGACAACGCTGCGCGCGCGTAGGCTGGGTGTTGAGATGCTCTCGACAAATATGCCACCACGCGTGACCTGTGCTGAGCGCTCCTCGGCTGTTCCCTCGACGAGCAACTTAAAGTGTTTGAGGATCGAGACCAGGTGGATGACATCGTTGGAGCCTGGATGGCACTGCTCGAACGCTGTGCAGACGACGCGGGAGAGTTGCGGGGCGAGCATGCCGTCGAGCCAACGGGGATCGCGGGGTGAAAAGCGGCCGAGCAGTTCAACGCGTCGGTTGAGCGTATCGAGCAGCTCGTCTTTGGAGAGGTCGGGGAAAACGTCGAGCAGGATCGTATCGCCGTGCTGGATACGACGAGAGAGGTTGAAGACAGCGACACCCGAGATACCGAAGGTTCGAAACAGCACTTCACCGTCTTCGTGCCAGAGCTCATTATGATTGCGGGCGAGCGTCAAGCGGGCACGGACGCGCAGGCCATCCAACGTCTTGAATGCCGCCCGATCGCCAACGACCGTTGCCGATACGGGGCAGAGGATGGGGCGCAGTGAAGTGAGGGGGAGGCTAAACGTATCGGCGATACCGGCAGGGTTGCCGCCCGTGGCGATAATTACGCCATGTGCCTGCAGGGTCTCGTTCTTGCGAGGGACATCGGCGAGCTCCTTCCGAAGCGAGCGGAGCTCCGATTTTCGGTCGTCGTGCTTTTTTGCCTTGAGCGCCCGCGCTGGACGGTCTATTTGGAGTGCCCAGCCTTCGGAAGCCTTGTGCGCCGAGGCAACATTGGCTCCGCAGATTAAGGTGATACCTAGGCGGTCACAAACGTTGAGAAGCGCGTCGCGCACCGATTCGGCGCGAAGGGAGCGCGGGTACAGTCGGCCTTCCGCGGAGGTTGTCATGATGCCCAGCGAGGAGAAGAAACTCATAAGCTCTTGTTCGGGCTGGGGGCCCATGACGGATTTGACGAATGCGGGGTGGTTATACCGCTGAGGATCAATCGATTCGTTGGAGAGGTTGCAGCGGCCGTTTCCGGTTGCGAGCAGCTTAAGACCGCAGGCGACATCGCGCTCAACGATGCAGACGCTTTTGCCAGCGCGTGCGGCCGTAATGGCGGCGGCGAGGCCTGAAGCCCCGCCGCCGATTACCAGGACGTCATAGAAGGCGCTCGCGTTCACTTAGGCCTCGTCGGTCTTGTGCGGGGCAATGGCCTCGACGGCAGAGACTGCCTTAGGCAACATGCCGTCGGGCAGCGCGGTCTCGACCTCGCCCTTATCGCAGGCCTCGGCGAGTGCCGGATTAATGGGAAGCTGGCCCAAGATGTCGAGGTTATAGCGATCTGCGACCTCGGGGAGCTTGCTCTTGCCAAAGACCTCGATCTTCTTGCCGCAGTCGGGGCACTCAATATAGCTCATGTTCTCGACAATGCCCAGAATGGGGACGTTCATCTTCTCGGCCATGTTAACCGCCTTGGCGACGATCATCGAGACCAGATCCTGCGGGCTCGTGACGATGACGATGCCGTCGACGGGCAGTGACTGGAAGACGGTAAGGGCGACATCGCCTGTTCCCGGAGGCATGTCGACCAGCAGGTAGTCGATGGGGCCCCACGAGGTCTCGCTCCAGAACTGCCTAATGGCGCCGGCGATGACCGGACCGCGCCAAAGGACGGGGTCGGTCTCGTTTTGGAGCAGCAGGTTGGAGCTCATGACCTTGACGCCGTGCTCGGAGATTTCGGGCAGCATAAGGTTGCCAAGGGCATGGACGTGGCGTCCGCTCATACCGAACATCTTGGGGATGGAGGGACCGGTGATGTCGGCATCGAGGACGCCGACCTTGTGGCCGTGACGGGCAAGCTCGGTGGCGATGGCACCGGTGACAAATGACTTGCCGACACCGCCCTTGCCGGAAAGCACGGCGATGACGCGCTTGACCTCGGACAGCGTATTCTCTTCAAATTGCGACGGCGTTGATTGTCCGCCGGCTGCTTGTGCGTGCTCGCAACCCATGTATGGCTCCTTTGTATATGTTGGGGCCGGGGCCCCGCGATGTGACACGAGCGTCATTGTACCCTCGTTTGCGAGCGGGAGTCATTTGCGATGCATTTGGGCCGAGCGTGCTTGCAATACGATGGGTCCAAGCGAATGGGCGGGCTTACTGAACTTTGCTGGCGAACTCGAGGTATTGCATGCGCTGCAGCTTGTCGATCGTCGAGACGTATGGGCTGTCTTCAGATTCCAAGTCGTAGCGCAGCCCGTCGGCACCAAGATAGCCGGCGACATTGATGGTGGGCACATCTGACCTTGTTGCAAGCAGGGCCTTTTGGTAGTCGGTGAGCGGGGCGCCGATCTTATTAAGGGTAATGGCTGCAATCTCGTTTGCCCCGACGGTGTCGTAGACGTTGAGCTCGGTATTGCCGGCGATTTCATAGTTAGCCCAGACGAAATAGGTCGACTGATAGATACGGAAAGCGTGGCTTGCCGTATCTTCCTGAGGGTACAGCTCGTCGTTGAGAGTCGTTGCGGCGCTCGGCTGATGGTCGCCAAAAAAGACAAGAACAACCGGTCTGCCGATATTGCGGAGCTCGTTGATAAAGTACTCGAGGTCCCGGTCGGATGCATTGATGCAGGTGAGATAGGTATTGAGCGCGCTATTGGCGCCCTCGCTGGCTCCCTCGACCCAATAGTTTGTCAGCTCTTCGGCGGGAACGGTGCCATAGTCGTAGCCGCCGTGATTTTGCATCGTGACGTCAAAGATGAACTGCGGGGCTTCGTCGGTTCTGAGCAGGTCGAGTATCTTGTCGTAGGTGGCGTAGTCGCATACGCCGGCATGGTAATAGGGCGCACCTTCGAAATCGCCGATTGAAAGAAAGTCTCCAAAACCCAGCTGCTGATAAATTTTATCTCGATGGTAGTTGACGGGGTTTTGCGGGTGCATAGCGGTAGTGGTATACCCAAGCTCTTTAAGGTCCTTTGCCAGGCTGTTGACGCCATTCATCTGATACAGCTGATAGGGGATTTTGCCTAATCCGACAAAGGCCGTTGTCGCTCCGGTCAAAAATTCGAATTCGGAGTTCGCCGTTCCGCCACCGGTGACCGAAGCGAGCATGGTGCCGCGAACAAGTGTGTCGGGAAGCGAGTTGTAGAATGCGGGACCGGTGTACCCGGCCGCTTGGAGCTGCTCAAAGCACGAAAGGTCGCTAAAACTCTCGTTCATGACGGCAACAATCGTCGGCTTGATTTCATTG
>CAUCXP010000174.1 GCA_958446785.1 uncultured Collinsella sp.
GCAGGTTCAGAATCTGCGCACGGACCGAAACGTCCAGAGCCGAGATGGGCTCGTCGGCGATGATGGCATCGGGGTTCAACGACAGGGCACGGGCAATTGCGACGCGCTGGCGCTGGCCGCCCGAAAGCTGGCCGGGAAGAACCTCGGCGGCGGAGCTGGGCAGACCGGTGAGCTCCAGGAGCTCCTTGACGCGCTTCTCCTGCTCGGCCTCGGTACCCAGGTTGTGGACGCGCATGGGGTCGAGCAGCTGCTCGCGAACGACCATGCGGGGATTGAGCGCCGTAGCCGGATTCTGGAACACGACCGAGATGACACGGCCCATGTGGCGACGGTCCTCGGCGGTACGCTTGGTTACGTCCTTGCCCTTAAAGTAGACCTTGCCGCTCGTGGGGGCCTGCAGGCCGCACATGACGTTGGCGGTGGTGGACTTACCGCAACCGGACTCGCCGACGATGCCGATCGTCTGACCGGGCATGAGCCTAATCGTTACACCCTGGACGGCGTGAACCAGGTTGGGGTGCAGAATCGAGCCGGTACGGGTCCTAAAGGTGACGTGGACGTCATCAAGGAAGATGATCGGCTCGACGCCGTTGACTGCGGTCTCGCTCATCTACATCACCTCCGCGTGAGGGGTCAAACCATTTGCCTTGAGCACCTCGTCGGGGAGCTCGGAATAGAAGTGCTCGGTGCCGGGCACGCGCTTGAAGACCGGACGGGTGTCCAGGCCAATGCGCGGATGGCTCGAGCGGGGCGCGAAGCGATCGCCCTTGGGGAAATCGCGCGGGCTCGGAACGGCGCCGGGCACCTGGTGCAGACGGCCCGAACCGCTCTCGATGGACAGAACGGAGCCCAGAAGACCGCGGGTGTACTCGTGGATCGGGTTAGTGAGCAGCTCCTTGGTGGGCGCCTGCTCGATAACCTGACCGGCGTACATAACCGTGATGTTATGGGCGACCTCGGCGACCAGCGCCAAGTCATGCGAGACGAAGATCATGGCAAAGCCGAGCTTGGCCTGAAGGTCGTTGAGCAGCTTGATGACCTGCTTCTGGACGGTAACGTCCAGAGCGGTCGTGGGCTCGTCGCAGATGACCAGCTTGGGGTCGCGGGTAAGGGCCATAGCGATCAGGACACGCTGACGCTGGCCACCGGAAAGCTCGTGCGGGTAGCTCTCGAGCGTACGCTTGGGATCGAGGCCCACGAGCTCCAGGAGCTCCTCGGCGCTACGGGTGCCGCCACGCTTGGTGAGCTGCTTCATCTGGGCAGAGATGAGCATGGAGGGATTGAGCGAGGACAGGGCGTCCTGATAGACCATAGCGATATCGGTACCGCGCAGGCCGAACCACTCCTTCTTACTCATCTTGAGCAGGTCGCGGCCCTCCCAGAGGACCTCGCCGGAAAGGTGCTCATCGTCGTCGGTCAGGCCCATGATGGCCAGCGTGGTGATGGACTTACCGCAACCGGACTCGCCCACCAGGCCCATGGTCTGACCAGGACGGACGTCAAAGTTGACATGGTCGACGACGTTGATATCACCGTGATGCTCAAACTGAATGCAGAAGTCACGGACCGAGAGAATCGGTTCGACAGACTCGTCGGGCACATGGCGATCGTCACGCTTGAGCTCGACATCGCGCAGGGCGCCAAGGCGAGCGGAGAGGGACTGGGCCTGCTCCTTGTAGGCGCGAACGGGGTCGGAGACCAGCAGGTCGGCCTCGCGGCGCTTGGAGGAATCGGTCGGATCCAGGGCGGCGGAGGGAGCAGCGGCCATGGCGTCGGTAATGCCCTCGGAGAGGATGTTGAGCGCCAGGCAGGTGATCATGATGGCCAGGCCCGGGAACAACGCCTGCCACCAACGGCCGGCGAGCACGCCGCCGCGGGCGTCGGCGAGGATGTTGCCCCAGGTAGCGGTGGGCTCCTGGATACCAGCGCCGATGAAGGTCAGCGAAGCCTCGAAGATGATGGCGTCGGCGACTAGGGTAACGGTGAAGACCATGATCGGGGCGATGCAGTTACGCAGAACATGCTTGATTAAAATCCACGGAGCCTTGGCGCCGGAAACGATGACCGCGCGGACATAGTCCTCGCCGTACTCGGACACGATGTTGGCGCGCACGATACGGGCAATCTGCGGAGTGTACATAAAGCCGATGGCGAAGATGATCGACGGCACGGAGTTGCCCAGGATGGAGACGAAGACGGCCGCGAGGGCGATGCCCGGGATGGACATGATGATGTCCAAGATACGCATGATCGTCTCGGAGACGGCCTTGCGCGAAACCGCTGCAAGGGCGCCCACGACCGAGCCGCAGACCAGAGCCATGGCAGTGGCGCCAAAGCCGATAATCAGCGAGTAACGACCACCGTAGAGCATACGCGACAGAATATCGCGACCCTTATCGTCGGTACCGAAGATAAATCCGTTGCCGGGAGCCTGGCGAGCCGTAAAGATCTCGACCGGGCTATAGGGGGCAAGAAGGGGCGCCAGAATCGCAGTCAGGGCGACCAGCACCAGCACGACGGCGGCAATCTTAGAAGACAGCGTCATCTTCTTCCAGCCACCGAGCTTGAGCCCCTTGGAGGCAGCCTTCTCGAGCTGCTCGGTTTGCTTCTCTCGAATCTTTACCATAATCTACACCGTCCTGATGCGCGGGTTGATGAGCAGGTAGAGCATGTCAACCACGATGTTGATGATGATGAAGGCAAGAGCAACGACGATAACGACGCCCTGAACCAGGTTCGCCTCGTTGCCCTGAACGCCCTGCAGAATCGCGGTGCCCATGCCGGGGAGGTTGAAGATAACCTCGATGACGACGGCGCCGCCCATGAGGTAACCGATCTTAAGACCGAGGGTGGTGACCGGGGTGATCAGCGCATTGCGAAGAACGTTGATACCGACGACGACCTTCTCGGGAACGCCGGCACCGCGAGCCATACGGACATAGTCCTTGTCGAGCTCCTCGACCATGGCGGTACGCACGATACGAGTCATCTGGCCCGTCAGCGGAAATGCCAAGGCGATGGCGGGCATAATCATGCGGCCCAGATAACCAGCCGGATTCGTGGTGAAGTGAGGCAGAGCACCCGATGCCGGGAGCACCTTAAGGTAGGAAGAGAACAGCAGGATCAACAGAACGGCAAGCCAGAACGACGGGGTTGCCAAGCCGGCGATGGAAAAGACGCGGATCACTTGGTCCGGCCATTTGTCGCGATACAGTGCCGCGATGACGCCGAGCAAAAACGAAACGACCGCACCGATGGCAAGGCCGATGAAGGTCAGCTGCATCGTGACGGGCAGGGCCGTGGAGATGCGCTTGGCAACGGAGTTGCGAGCAGCACCATAGGTGCCCATGTCGCCATGGATCAAATCGCCCATATAGCGCACGTAGCGCACGGGCCAGGGGTCGTCCAGACCATACTTCTCATGGTACTCGGCAACCGCCTCGGGCGAGGCACCGTCACCCAACGCCGTGTAGGCGGGGTCGGTCTTGGAGAACGACATAAGGAAGAACACCAGGACGGTGACGCCCAATGCCATGATCGGCAGCGCCACAAGACGCCTTCCAATCAAACGTAGCAAGTTGTTCACGTTCTCTCCCCTTTCTTTTGTCGGTAGGACCAACTGGTATATGAGTACGGATACTCATTACAAGACCCGAGCGACATCGTTGCCGCCCGGGTCTTTGTTTCAACTATGAGGATACGGTCCCAACGACCGACATCCTGCATACAGACTCAAGCGAGTCTTACGCCTTGACGGTCGCAACGCCCCTGAAGGACATGCTCGTCGTGCCGATGCCCTTGAAGCCATCGAGGGCCTCGCCGTTGGGCGCAGTGGACGGATCGTCCCAGGAAGCGGAGACGGTCTTGACGTGGACAACGGGGTACAGAACGGCGTTGTCGGCAATGATGTCGAAGCACTCGTTCCACTTCTTCTGCTGCTCGTCGCCCTCGGCGGCAAGAGCCTCGTCCATGAGACTGTGGAGCTTCTGCCACTCAGCGGACTCCTTCCACGGGCAACGGGTCTGCATCCAGACGTTGTCGCCGTACCACCAGTTGAGCAGCAGGTCGGGGTCGGCGCCGAAGCAGGAAGGATCGCCAGGGGCAAGGAGGATATCGTAGGCCTCGCCGCCGTCGATGGCAGCGTAGGTGGCCGGCGAGGTATCGGTCTGGATGGTCACATCGAAGCCGAGAGCGTCGAGGTCGTTCTTGACCTGGGCGGCCATGCCCTTAATCTGCTCGTTGTCGGTG
>CAUCXP010000175.1 GCA_958446785.1 uncultured Collinsella sp.
GATCAACCGCTCCAAGGGTCTTGGTGAGAACGATCCGGACATGATGTGGCTCACCACCATGAACCCCGAGACGCGTCGCCTGATCAAGGTGGAGCCCGAGGACGTCACCAAGATGGAAACCATGTTCAACCTGTTGCTGGGCAACGACGAGGCAGGCCGCAAGCGCCATATCTCCGAGCACGGCAAGGAATACCTGGACCAGCTGGACCTGCAATAGCAGCACATCGATAACGACGGCCCATAAGAAGTTCAAGAGGAAATCGTGGCAAAGAAGAAGACGAAGAACCAGCCAAAGAAAAAGCAGGTCAACGCCGAGAACGTCATCGGCCTGCACTCCGAGGTCACCGATCAGCCAATCACGCAGACGCTCGAGGTCAACTACATGCCCTACGCCATGAGCGTCAACGTCTCGCGTGCATTCCCCGAGATCGACGGCTTTAAGCCCTCGCATCGCAAGCTGCTCTACACTATGTACAAGATGGGTCTGCTCAAGGGCGAGCGCCAGAAGAGCGCCAACATCGTGGGTCAGACCATGAAGCTCAACCCGCACGGCGACGCCGCGATCTACGAGACGATGGTGCGCCTGGCGACGGGTAACGAAGCGCTGCTTGCCCCCTTCGTGGAGTCGAAGGGCAACTTTGGCAAGTACTATTCGGGCGACCTGAGCTACGCCGCCTCGCGTTACACCGAGGCCAAGCTCTCCCCCATCAGCGCCGAGATCTTCAAGGACATCGACAAGGACCCGGTCGACTTCGTCGACAGCTACGACGGTGCCATGAAGGAGCCGCGTCTGCTGCCCACCACGTTCCCCAACATCCTCGTCTCGGCCAACAAGGGCATCGGCGTCGCTATGGCGTCCGATATCTGCGGCTTCAACCTCAACGAGGTCTGCACCGCCACGATGCACTACCTGAAGGACCCCGACTGCGATCTGCTCGAGTACATGCCCATGCCCGATTTCTCGACCGGCGGCGAGATTATCTACCGCCGCGAGGAGATGGAGAAGATCATCGAGACCGGTCTTGGCAGCTTCCAGATTCGCTCCCGCTGGCGCTGGATTCCCGAAGAGCGCATCATCGAGGTGTATGAGATCCCCTACACCACCAAGACCGATGTCATCATCGAGCGCATCGTCAAGCTCTCCAAGGAGGGCAAGGTCAAAGAGATCGCTGACATCCGCGACGAGACCGACCTCTCGGGCTTGCGCATCGCCATCGACCTTAAGCGCGGCGTCGACCCCGACAAGCTCATGGCCAAGCTCTATCGCTCGACCACGCTGCAGGACTCGTTCTCGTGCAACTTCAACGTGCTCGTCGACGGCTATCCCCGTGTTATGGGCGTGCGCCAGATCCTGCGCGAGTGGGTCAAGTGGCGTATTGAGTCCACGCGTCGCCGCATTAACTTTGACCTGGGCAAAAAGTCCGAGCGCCTGCACCTGCTGCACGGCCTTGAGGCGATCCTGCTCGACATCGACAAGGCGATCGCCATCATCCGCGGCACCAAACTCGAGGCCGAGGTCGTGCCCAACCTTATGAAGGGCTTCGACATCGACGAGACCCAGGCCGAGTTTGTCGCCGAGCTCAAGCTCCGCAACATCAACGAGGAGTACATCCTCAACCGCACCAAGGACATCGCTAAGCTCGAGGGTGAGATTGCCGAGCTTGAGGAGATCCTTTCGAGCGAAGAGAACATCAAGAAGGTCATCAGCGACGAGCTGGCCGCGGTCAACAAGAAGTACGTGATGCCGCGCCGCACGGGCAGGATCGAGCCCCATGAGGTTATCGAGGTAAGCTTGGAGCCCGAGGTCGAGGAGTACCCGGTTACGATCATGCTCTCGCGCGATGGCTACCTCAAGAAGATGACGGACCGCGTGCTCAAGAAGGCGACCACGCTCAAGTACAAGGACGGCGACAAACCCTTTATCGAGTTCCCGTCCTCCAACACCCACGAGCTGCTGGTCTTTACCAACAAGAGCCAGGTGTACAAGTGCAAGGTCACGGCGTTTGAGGACACCAAGTCGGCACAGCTGGGCTCGTACCTGCCGACCGATCTTGAGATGGAACCCGACGAGAACGTCATCTGGGTCATCGACCCCGAGGACTACAAGGCCGACGTGCTGTTCGTCTTTGAGAACGGCCGCGTGGTGCGTGTCGCGCTTGCCGGATACGTTACCAAGACCAACCGCAAGCGCCTCAAAAACGCCATCTATGGTGGCAGCAAGCTGCTGTATGCCCAGGTGCTCAAGGAAGATCGCGACATCGCGCTGGTCTCGAGCGACTACCGTCTGATGAACTTCAACACGTCGCTGCTCAAGACCAAGACGACCACCAACACGCAGGGCGTCCAGGCCTTTACGGCCAAGAAGGGCCGCTCGGTCACCACCGTCGGCACGACCGAGGAAATCCTTGGCGCCGGCGTCTCGGCCGAGAAGTTCACCGCGCAGAGCCTGCCCTCCGCCGGCGCCCTCATGAAGGAAAATGACATGCCGAGTTTGTTTGACTAAAACAACGGCGACTAAACCGTCATGGTTTTACAAAGCAGCGGGGCCCGGAGCGCAGTAAACGCTGCGCCCCGGGCCCCATGCATTACACCAGCATCATCCCTATAGACAAAATGCCGCATAAAGCGGAACAGACATAAGCCCATCATTCATTCCAAAGGGCTTAGTCGATAGCCTGATAAGGCGCACGCCCGGATGGGTCTTTTTAAGTGAGGACAGACTTCGAGATCTTGTGTTCTCCCCCGCCTTGACTTCAATCGCAGACAAGCATCCCTGCTTCTCTACTACAAAGTCGATTTCCGCACGATTATCTCGCGCCCAATAATGCAGTGGATAACCCATGGCTGAAAGCTGTTGGGCAACGTAGTTTTCGGTAAGTGCACCCATGAATGTGCCGCCGATACCGGCAAGAATATCGGCGCGTTGAGCACCGGCCTTGGAGACCAGCAGCCCTGTATCCGCCTGATAGATTTTAAAAGCAGAAGGGTTAACGAAGGCCTCTAAAGGGCTTTCGATCTGCCCGACTAGGCTGCAGCGCGCCACCGTACCCGACAATACAAGCCAATCGAGAGCATCTCCAAAGAGAGACGCATTGCCCCCCGCTCGCACTACCTTGTATTGAAATTTACGATTCTCTTTGGCAAGCTGCTGTGGAATGGAATCGAAGCACGCACGCGTCTTTGCGCTCAAGCGTTCATCAGCATATTTATTGGTGTCGGCGGAATATCCGTCGAGAATAATCCGATGCTTTTCGGCCACATCAATGATTGACTGATCATCGATGTACGTTTGGACCGCCTCGGGCATTCCGCCAACAACAAGATACTGTCGATAGAGCCCAAGCGCCTTTTCATGAAGGCTTGGCGCAAGAGGACCCATTATCTCGAATGATGAGCGTATCTCGTCGACCAGCTGATCGTGCCCCATCGCCCAGAGAAACTCCTCGAAATCGAGTGGAGTCATCTCAATCAAGTCGGTCTTTCCGACGGGGAACGAATACGACTGATGGTTAATGGCAACCCCAAGAAGCGACCCGGCAGCCGCAACGTAATACTCGGGAGCATCTTCGCAAAAGTATTTAAGGGAAGTGAGCGCTTCCTCGCATGCCTGGATCTCGTCAATGAACAGTAAGGTTTTGCCAGGCACGATACGCTGTCCCGTACGAGCCTCGATCGCACGTACGATCGAATGAGGATCAAGACCGCCCGAAAAATCCGCTCGCGCCGACCGGTCGTTCTCAAGATTAACGTAGACAACCGATTCGAAAAGATCCTGGGCGTGCGTTCTGAGCAAATAGGTCTTGCCACACTGGCGCACGCCTTTGACCAGCAAAGGTTTTCTATCAGCTCTGTCTCGCCATTCCCTAAGGAGCTCGTCTGCCTTGCGACGCATACGTAACCTTCCCTCATGAACTTCTATTTGACAATATTTTAACGCGGATTAATTTGTTTTCAGTTATTTTTCTGCGTTTAAAAATTGTTCTATACGGCACTTGAGGGAATTCGCCCCTATCTCTCGGTAAGGACAGCAAGCATTTCCACCAACGCTGATTGCCATGCGTTCTTCTTGTCCTTAGGCGAGCTTGCGAGCGAGCTCTCGCACCTCTTTCAACTTGGGCGACGATGCCATGCTGTCGCGCTCGGTCATGCCACCAATCGTGACAATGCCCTGGTCCTCCCACTTGCAGTACGCGCAGGTTGACTTGTACATAGCGATCGCCGCATCATAGACACCCTCGC
>CAUCXP010000176.1 GCA_958446785.1 uncultured Collinsella sp.
GGCCGCGGCGGCCCGCGCTGCATGAGCATGCCCTTCTGGCGCGAGGACCTCTAAGTCTTTCCGTTTCCGGTGCGGTCCCCCTACAACCGCACCGGCTTCGCCCGTTAAACGGGCAACACTAATACTTACGTAATTCATTTCTTCGAAAGGAATCGAACCATGGGTGTTAACCTCTCCGGCCGTAGCTTCCTCAAGCTTCTCGACCTCACCACCGAGGAGATCGAGTACCTGCTCAAGCTCTCCAAGAACTTCAAGGACATGAAGCGCGCTGGTGTTCCGCACCGCTATCTCGAGGGCAAGAACATCGTTCTGCTCTTCCAGAAGACCTCCACTCGTACCCGCTGCGCCTTCGAGGTCGGCGGCATGGATCTGGGCATGGGCGTCACCTACCTCGATCCGGGTTCGTCGCAGATGGGCAAGAAGGAGTCCATCGAGGACACCGCCCGCGTTCTCGGCCGCATGTATGACGGCATCGAGTTCCGCGGCTTTGCCCAGGACGACGTCGAGGAGCTCGCTGCTAAGTCTGGCGTGCCCGTGTGGAACGGCCTGACCACTGAGTGGCATCCCACCCAGATGCTCGCCGACATCCTGACCGTCCAGGAGAACTTCAACTACGACATCAAGGGCAAGACTCTCGTCTTCATGGGCGACTGCAAGAACAACGTTGCTCGCTCCCTCATGGTCGTCTGCTCCAAGCTCGGCATGAACTTCGTGGCCTGCGGCCCCGAGGAGTGCATGCCCGCTGACGACGTCATCGAGGCCTGCAAGCCCATCGCCGAGGCCAACGGCTGCACCATCAAGCTGACCACCGACGTCAAGGACGGCGTCACCGGTGCCGACGTCATCTACACCGACGTGTGGGTCTCCATGGGCGAGCCCGACGAGGTCTGGGCCGAGCGCATCGCTCAGCTCACCCCGTATCGTGTTACCTCTGAGGTCATGGCTATGGCCAACCCGGGTGCCATCTTCCTGCACTGCCTGCCCAGCTTCCACGACACCAACACCACGATTGGCGCAGAGAAGTGCGAGCAGTTCGGCATCACCGAGCAGGAGGTCACCGACGAGGTCTTCGAGAGCCCCGCTTCCAAGGTCTTCGACGAGGCCGAGAACCGCATGCACACCATCAAGGCTGTCATGTACGCTACGCTCAAGTAAGAGCATCTAGCATCTCGCTCGGGGTGCATTGCTGCGCACCCTGAGCGCTTTTGTCTGGTAAAAATCTCGCACCGAGCGACATGCACGGCACGGAAGAGCCGCTTCGGGTGAGATCAGTAAATGATTTATGAAGGGGGGATGAGAACTATGACTGAGACCGCTAAGAAAAAGCGCGGTATGCCTTCATCGTTCACCATTCTTCTTGCTCTGCTGGCAATCGTCGCGGTTGTTACCGTTATCGTCTCCGGTACGTCCGGTGGCGAGGTTACCGCTGCCCGCCTGAGCGATTTCTGCACCGCCCCGGTCAAGGGCTTCGCTGACGCTCTGCCCGTCTGCCTCTTCGTTATGATCCTCGGCGGCTTCCTCGGCATGATGACCGAGACCGGCGCCCTGGACAACGGCATTGCCGTTCTGGTGCAGAAGCTTAAGGGCAATGAGATCATGCTCATTCCCGTGCTGATGCTCATCTTCTCCCTCGGTGGTACCACCTATGGTATGTGCGAGGAGACCGTTCCCTTCTACGCCCTGCTCGCCGCTACCATGATGGCTGCTGGCTTCGACCCCATGGTCGGCGCCGCTACCGTCCTGCTCGGCGCTGGCTGCGGCTGCCTCGGCTCCACGGTTAACCCGTTCGCCGTCGGCGCTGCCGTCGACGCTCTGACCGGTGTTGGCATTGAGGTCAACCAGTCCATCATCATCGGCCTCGGTGCCGTCCTGTGGATTGTTACCACTGCCATGTCCATCTTCTTCGTCATGAGCTATGCCAAGAAGGTCAAGGCTGATAAGGGTTCCACCATCCTTTCGATGCAGGAGCTCAAGGACGCCGAGGAGGCTCACGGCAAGGCTGCTTCCGAGGTTAACAAGGAGGTCAAGCTCACCGGTCGTCAGAAGGGTGTTCTGATCGCCTTTGCCTTCACCTTCGTCGTCATGATCGTCGGCTTCATCCCGCTGGCCGACCTCAACGAGGGCGTCGCCAACTTCTTTGACGCTGGCGCTGTCTACGACGCCGACGGTAACGCCGTCGTCCAGGGCTGGTCTGCCCTGATCACCGGCCTGCCCATTGGCCAGTGGTACTTCGACGAGGCTTCCACCTGGTTCTTCCTCATGGCTATCCTGATCGGTATCATCGGTGGCCTGTCCGAGAAGCAGATCGTCAACACCTTCATCACCGGCGCTGCCGACATGATGTCCGTTGTCCTCGTCATCGCCCTCGCCCGTGGTATCTCCGTCCTCATGGCTAGCACCGGCCTCGACGTCTACGTCCTCGATGCTGCCGCCAATGCTCTGGCTGGCCTGTCCGGCGTGATCTTCGCTCCCATGAGCTTCCTGGTCTACTTCGGCCTGTCCTTCCTGATCCCCTCGACCTCCGGTATGGCTACTGTCTCCATGCCCATCATGGGACCGCTGGCTGTTAAGCTCGGCTTCTCGCCCGAGGTCATGGTTATGATCTTCTCCGCCGCCATCGGCGTCGTGAACCTGTTCACCCCGACCTCTGGCGCCATCATGGGCGGTCTTGCCCTGGCCAAGATCGAGTGGACGACCTGGCTCAAGTTTGCCCTTAAGCTCATCGTCGCGCTCTCCGTCGTCTGCGCCGTCATCCTGACCGTCGCTTGCGTGATGCTCTAAGTACCCAACGGGTACCCCACGGAAACCTTGACGATCCTGTAGAGGATCATCTGGTCATCGTCTGTCCGGTGGGGTCAACCCACCGGTAGACTCCTACCTTTAGCCCCCTCCCGTTCCGTGCGCGGGAGGGGGCGCTCTTGTGTTCCGGCGTTTTACCAAACGCCGGAACCACTCGACGCTGCAAGCCCGCCAGAGCGGCAATCTGACGTTCAATCGTCGGGCATGGCCAAAAGGCCTATGCCCTCCTCTTTCACGTCACCTTGCTCGCTCTGGCGGGCTTTCGCTGACTTATGCTCCACCTGCGACGTTTCCATTATTGATACAAAGGCCAGGTTTGTTTGAACCAAAAAGGGGAAGTTGCGGTGGAATAGTTCCTGTTTGGCCGTCTTGAGGGGTTAAACGGGAACTATTTCACCGCAACTTATCGATGGCGTGTTTGGTTGGTGCCTGTTGATGGTTAGGGCATTGCGAGGGGCGGGCTCCGTTATAATCGCCTAGAACATTAAATGGAAACGTGACGGGAGCCATACATGCGCCAGGGTTTCGACAATGCGAAGTATATCGAGCTGCAGGCTGCTCACATTAAGGAGCGCATCTCGCAGTTTGGTGGCAAGCTCTATTTGGAGTTTGGCGGTAAACTGTTCGATGACTATCATGCGAGCCGCGTGCTACCGGGTTTTGAACCGGACAGCAAGTTCCGCATGCTCAAGAGCATCGCCGACGATGTCGAGGTTATCATCGCGATCAACGCGAACCACATCGAGAAAAACAAGGCTCGTGGTGACCTTGGCATTACCTATGACGAGGATGTGCTGCGCCTGGTTGACCTGTTCCGCGGCAACGGCTTTGCCGTCGCGGCTGTGGTCATCACCCAGTACGCTGGCCAGCCTGCTGCCGATGTGTTCCGCAACCGCCTGAACGCGCTCGGCATTCCCGCCAAGCTGCACTATCCTATCGAGGGGTATCCGCACGATGTCGATCTGATCGTGTCCGACGATGGCTACGGCAAGAACGAGTTTGTCGAGACCACGCGTCCGCTCGTTGTCGTGACGGCACCCGGCCCCGGCTCGGGCAAGCTCGCCACTTGCCTCTCGCAGCTGTATCACGAGCATAAGCACGGTACCGCCGCCGGCTATGCCAAATTCGAGACCTTCCCGGTTTGGAATCTGCCCCTTACGCATCCGGTCAATATTGCCTACGAGGCCGCCACGGCTGACCTCGACGACGCCAATATCATCGATTCGTTCCACCTTGAGGCCTACAACAAGACCACGGTCAACTACAACCGCGACGTCGAGGCCTTCCCGGTAGTCCGTGCCCTGATGGAAAAGATCCTGGGCAAGAGCCCCTACCAGAGCCCTACGGACATGGGCGTCAATATGGTCGGCTTTGCCATCACCGATGACGATGCCTGCCGCG
>CAUCXP010000177.1 GCA_958446785.1 uncultured Collinsella sp.
GCTGCATAAACAGTGCCTGCTCGCGCTTCCAACGGCGCAGCTTTTCCTCGTTGGCCTCTTCCCTGCCGCGCGAGGTGAACTCGTAGTGGTACAGCTCGGCATAGGGCGTAAAGATGGTGCGGAAGCCCGCCTCCCACACGCGCAGGCAAAAGTCAGCATCGTTAAAACCGACGGCGAATTCCTCGTTGTAGCCTCCGACCTGCTCAAATACGTCGCGTCGCACCATCTGGCAGGCGCCCGTAACGGCGCTAAAGTTGCCCGGGCGCACAGCGCGGGCAAGATAGCCCTCGCGCTTTGCTGAGAAGTCCTGGTTGGCATGAGCAAGTGCGCCACGCACGCCAACCAAAATGCCGGCATGCTGCACCAGATGATCGGCAAAGTAGAGTTTGGCGCCCACCACGCCCGCATCGGGACGCTGCAGATAGCTCATCATCTCTTCGATAAAGTCGGGGCTTATGACCTCGGTATCGTTGTTGAGCAGCAGCAGATAGTCGCCCTTGGCATGCTCCACGCCAAAGTTAATGATCTGGGAGTAATTGAACTCACCCGGCCAGTACACAACGCGCGCGATACCCTTGCCTTCGGATGCCGCAGCCACGCGTTCCGGCAGGGTTTCGTAATACGCAAACGTCTCCGGGGCTTCGCTGTTGTTCTCCACCAAGACAATCTCGTAGTTGGCATACGTTGCCTTCTGGGCGATCGACATCACACAGGCGTCAAGCGTCTCGATGTGATCCTTGGTGGGAATCACAATGCTCACCAGCGGCGCAGGCTCCGGCAGCGCATAGCGCATGCGGTAGACAAACGGCGTCTCGGTATCCTCAACCGTTCCGCAAATGCCCAGCGCGTTAAAGTGGCGCTGCAGCGCAAGACGACCGGCTTCAATAGCATACGGCTTGCTATCGGCAGAGCCATCGGCGGTCGATCCCGGATGCACGCGCCAGTGATACAGCACATGCGCAACATGCTCAAACCGCGCGTCCGCCGAAAGGCAGCGAAGCGTCAAGTCGTAGTCCTGGGCACCCGCAACGTCTTCCGGGGACGTGCCAATACGATCGATAAGTGCCTTCTCCACCATCAGAAAATGCGTCACGCAGTTATGGCTATAGAGCAGGTCAACGTTGAGTTTGGTCTTAAAGACCGGCTGGCCCCACTCCCCCGTTTTCTGGAACATGTCCTCGTCGCAGAACAGGACCTGGGGACGCTCGTCCTCGGCAACCTTGTTCAGCGCGGCAACATAGCGGAATAACGCGTCCGGTTCCAGAATGTCGTCATGGTCCAAAAACGCGATGTAGTCGCCCGTCGCTTGCTCGATACCTGCGTTGGTGTTTACCACAATGCCGCCGTTGCCGGGCAACTCGATGCGGCGAACGCGCTCGTCATTGGCGTCCGCCTCAAGGTCGGCCACCGCGTCCCATTCGGGCGAGGCGTCCATAAGCAGCAATTCCCAGTTGTCATAGCTCTGGGCTAGCACCGAATCCAGCAGCTCGCGCAGGTAGACCCGATCAGTCTTGTAGCACGGCACCACAATGCTCACGAGCGGCCTATAGGCAAAGGCCGCCGAAGCGACACGCTGGCACGCCAAATCGCCCGGCTTTGCGCGATGCTGCTCAAACCAACGTCGATAAGCTGCGTCGTCTGCACGCGCGTCCTTCATACGGTTCCAGCTGTCGTCGACCATGCCGTTGTACAGGCGACCATCCATGGCGCAAAAACCGCTCTGGATCCGCTCTGTGGGATCGCTCGCAATCGCGACAAAATCCCGTATATCCTGAGGCATCTCAACGCTCAGATACGTTTTATTGACACGGCATCCGTTCTGCTGCGGCACATCGACCTGCGATTCGAACACATGCACGGTAACATCGATGGCGTTCATATGCGTATCGAAGATCCGGAGCTCAGGTGTGCACTGGGGGTCTCCCGCCCAGGTAACCTCATAGCGCCACACCGCGCCGGCGTCTGCCGGCAAATAACGAATGGCATCGATCTCATAGCGACCGCAGCATTCGCCACGCTGCGCATCGCGGATAAGCGCGCACAGTGCAGGCTTTGCTTTGTAGTTAATCTTGGATTCCAGCTTGGCCATACGGCTATCAAGGCGAATGGAGCCAAGCTTTTGGCCACCGGACGCAAATGCGACGTCGATTGAGGAACCATCCAAAAACGGAAGCACCAAGACGGCGAGCTCGCGCTCGTAATCGGAAACGGAAGGGCAAAGCGCCAACACACGGCCATGATCGACCGGGAGCACCAGCGACGGCACACAAGAACCGCTCGTCGTCGCATGGGCAAACGCTTGAGAGCCCTCCCGCTCAATAAGCGCGGCGACATCCTGACCGGCAAAACGAAGCAGCACAAACAGACGGCCCTGACTGCGGCAAAGTGCCAAACGCTTGATACTCATCTACACTTCTCGCTTTCCCAGAGCGTTCGCAGCCATGCGCTTGCACGCGCCCAGGCGCCCAAACCTCAAGACGTCGTAATCGAACATGAGCTTTTTGCACTCACGGGCATTGGGGGCCTTGCTGGTAAGCGCCGCACGCACCATAGCGGCAACAGAGGGAGCGCATTGTGCGAGCGCAGCATCACTGCCCACGGCAGAACCGTCAAGCGCCGCAGCAACGGCAGCAAACACCTTGCCGCAGCCCGAGCTCAGCAGCCTGAGCGCATCGTACAGTACCAGATCACACAGGAAGTATGCCAGGTCATCGGCATGCTGGGCATCGAGCCCATCACGGCGCCAATCGGCCAGCACCGCTGAGTAAATCTTCACGTGCTCCAGCAAACGTGTCTCGTCGTCATAGCGCATGGTGTCCATGAGCGAGCCTTTGCGTGCCACGCGATAGTCGTACAGCTTGTTCGAGATAAGCGCAGTCTTGCGCGAGCGACCGTACACGGCAAAATCGAAAACCTGGTCCTCGCCATATTTAACGGTTTCATCGAACACAATCCCGTTGGCCAGCAAAAAAGCGCGCTTACAAGCGGTGCGCCATGCAAAGGGGCGAGACGCTTCCTTAAACAGTAGGTCAGAGCTATAGCCTTCAAACGACACATCGTGCGGACTCAGCACATAGTTAAGCCACGGATACCCCGCCTCCAACGGATACGGGTTCGCGCCAAAGGTCAAAACGTCGCAATCCTCACGCTCAAAGGCATCGACGATTACACGGCACGCATCGGGCGTAAACCGATCGTCGGAATCCAAAAACGCAACGATAGGCGCCGTGGACGCAGCGATGCCTGCATTACGCGCGCTCGACAGACCGCCGTTCTCCTTATCGACCAGCGTAAAGCGCGCGTCCTTTTCGCAATAGGCAGCCGCAATATCGCGCGAACCGTCCGGCGAGCCGTCGTTGACCAGCACGCCTTCCCAATCGGGCATGTCCTGCGCAAGCAGGGAGTCCAGGCACCAGGCCAGGCACTCCTCCACGTTATAGATGGGAACGACAACGGAAATCTTGGGGGTAGCCATAGTCAAGTGCTCCTACTGTGCGACCGGAACGTCATCGGGATGCGGATTATCACCGTAGGTGCGCTGATACGTCAGCACGCGCCAGACCAGCGGCAGGCCGCCGATCTTAAAGTAGTGCTTAAACGTATTGAGCTTGCCCGGCTTCTTAAAGTCAAAGCGCGAATCGATATAGGCACGGGGCGACTTGACCATCAGGCGCAAATCGGTCTCGCCACGCGGATCAAACAGCGACAGGTCAAAGCGACCGGCATCCCAATCGGCCTTGAGCTCGAGGGAAGCCTTCTCCCAAAACTGCTCGCGCAGCTCATCGACCAGGCGCTCATCATTCCAGCGGTACGTATCGACCTTCATGCGCATTAAAATGCCCTGGAGCCGAGCCTTAAGCTCGGGGCGTTCATCCAAAAAGCGCTGCATCTCGGTATATTCGTCGCACACGCAAAACACCTTGTTGGGCGAATTAACGGAGCTCTTCTCGTTGTCTTGGCGATAGCACAAAATGGGGTCCGCAATAAACGCGGCACGCTCGGCGCATGCCCAAACCTTAAAGTTAAAGCCTGCGTCCTGATACGAGGCGCCTGGCGTGGGAAGGAACCGAATCTGATTGTCGTTGAGGAACTCGCGCCGATAGATAGCCGACCAAATGGAAGGTTTGCGGTAGAAGATGCCCGGGCGATCGACGGGGCGATACGCGGCGCCCGTCATATGCTCGTCGAT
>CAUCXP010000178.1 GCA_958446785.1 uncultured Collinsella sp.
GCGATGTAGATGATCATCATGTAGCCGACCTGCTGCCACAGGGTCAGGATGATAAGGCCCCAGAAGCCAGCAGCAGAGTTAAGTGCGATGAGCTGGGCGCCCACGTTGGAGAGCAGGCAGTTGATCAGGATCTGCCAAATGTAGCCCAGCACGATGCCGCCGATCAGGTTAGGCATAAAGAAGATCGTACGGAAGATGTTGGTGCCCTTGAGCGCCTTGCGGGTGAGCGCCTGGGCGATGGCCAGAGCGATCACGTTGATGAGCACCGTCGACAGGAAGGCAAACGCCACAGTAAAGAAGAACGACGTGGAGAACTGCGGATCGGACAGCGCGCGCACGTAGTTCTCGATACCGACAAAGTGCGCGTTATTGATGGTAATAAACTGGCAGAACGAGAGATAGAAACCCTGGATAAAGGGGATCACGAACCCGATCATAAACGCCAGGCACGTGGGCAGCATAAAGAGCGGCCACCAGCGCTTGAGTGCTTTGCCCATAGAAGGGTCCTTTCAATATGCAGGGGGCGGGCAAACCAACGTCTGCCCGCCCCCTGTCGCTAATCAGATAGCTTGGGCAGCAACTACTTACTCGGAAGCAGCCTTCTCGGTCTTCCAACCATCGACGAAGGCGTTCTTGACGCCGTCCCACTTGGTGTTGTCGGCAGCATAAGCGATGAGAGCCTGCTTGAGGTTCTTCTTCCACTCCTCAGAGGGGATGTAGACGAAGTCCCAAGCGACGGTCTTCTTGCCGTCCTTGGCCATGGCAACGGCCTGCTGCGAGAAGACGTTGGTGGTCTCCTTGGCGCTCTTGAACGGAGCGGTCAGACCCATCTTGTCGGCGATGATGCTGGTAGCGGTGTCAGAGGTGACGCACCAGTACATGAAGTCCTCGGTGGCCTTCTGGGCATCCTCGGAAGCCTGGGAGCTCACGCACCAGTAGTTCTCGCCGCCGGAGCACAGACCCTGGTTCTCCTCGCCTTCGACGCCGATGTAGATCGGCAGCATGCCGAGCTGGTCGTCGGTCATACCGGCCTTGGTGAGGTCGGCGTAGGCCCAAGAGCCGTTCTGGTAGAAAACGGCCTTACCGGTTGCGAACTCGTTGGTAGCGTCGTCACCGGTCTTGGAGGCAAGCTGCGAAGGATCGCAGGTGGAGTCGGTGATATACAGGTCAAAGATCTGCTTAAAGTTATCGAGATACTCGCCCTTGATCTCGTCGTCCTCCTGGTTGTGCTCCTTCTCGAACTCGTAGTAGAGCGGGAGGTTGGCGAGGTGGGTGGTGTAGCGCCAGCTGGAGGAGTCGTCCATGCCGGCAGAAGTGAAGGCACCGTCAACGCCGAGCTCGGCCTTGCGGGCCTGGATGTCGTCGGCACAAGCCTTCAGCTTGTCGAAGGAGTTGATGTCCTCGGCCTTGTAGCCAGCCTTCTCGAGCAGCTGCTTGTTGTAGATGATGCCGTAGCTCTCCTGGACCCAGTCGATACCCAGATCCTTGCCATCGGACTGCAAAGCCAGGGAGTCGTCAATGAGCTCACCGCGGAGCTTGGTATCGGACAGGTCGGCGCAGTAATCCTTCCAGTTCTTAAGACCGGTGGGGCCGTTGACCTGGAACAAGGTCGGAGCGGAGCTCTTGGACATCTCGGACTTGAGCTTCTCCTCGTAGGTGTTGGAGGCGGCGGTCACGATCTTGACCTCGACGCCCTTCTCCTTCTTATAGGCCTTGGCGATCTCCTTCCACTCCTTGTCGACCTCGGGCTTGAATTGGAGGAAGTAGACCTCGGCAGCGTCACCAGAAGCAGAGGAGCCGGAGCCGGCAGAACCGCCGCAGCCCACGAGACCCAGACCAAGAACCGCAGCCGCGGAACCAGCAAAGCCCAGGAACTGCCTTCTGCTCATTTCGTTCTTCATTACAATCCACCCTTTCACACCGTGGCGGCACCCTTTGCCGCCGCCTTCGGAGATTGGCTCGGGGACTTTGCCCCTTTTGCTGATTAGTACGATACGCTATTTGGCTAGTTGTTTGAACAAGTATTACTAGAGCGGTAGAAAAACTTCGGTGAACGGTAATTTCAACTTGATACTTGACAAGTTTTGTATAAACAATTAATTGTTATCGAATGCAGAGAAAACGCCCGGTCAAGCCGATGCATCGTCGGTTTGACCGGGCGTTTTCGCTTTGAGGGCATGAGTCTCGTCAGGCTGCGAGCTAGCCGGCTATCGCTTGGAGTTGACGCGGTAGTGGAAGATCTCGGGGTGCGTACGGGCGTGCGTGACCTCGAACAAGATGCCGTCCGAGGTGTACGATTGGCTCTCCATAACGGCGACGCAGTTGTACTTACCAAGGTCCAAGTAGCTGCAGTCCTCATCGTTGGCGAGCTCGACACTCACCGTACGACGGCTCGCCATCACTTTGACGCCGCGCTTGTGCTCCAGATAGTCGTAAATTGACCTTGCGGCGATCTCGGGTGTCAGGCCTTTGGCGATCGACTCCAGAAAATAGCCGTGGTCCACCTGGCGAGCATTACCGTTAAGGCTACGGACGCGCACCACACGAATCAACTTCTCGCCCACCTTAAAGCCCAGACGACGAGATAGTTGCTCGGTGCAGACCAGATGTTCAAAAGACTTAACGTCCGTCGATGCAACGGCATTGTTGCGCTTTGCAAACTCGCCAAACGACTCGACTTCCTCGAGCGCGCCCAGCATATCGGTTTCGCCTTTAAGCCAAATGACGCGCACGCCCTTGCCGTGAATGGGCTGTACGCACATCTCGTCGGCCAGCATGGCAAGTGCTCGACGGACGGTATTTCGGGTGCATCCGAATTCCGCGGTCAGCTCGGCCTCGGTCGGCAGCATCTCCTGGAACGCATAGGTTCCGTTGATAATGCGCGAACGAATCTCGCGGTAGATTCCTTCATAAATCGCTTTTGGCATTGTTTCACCTCTAATGAATATGTATGGCTAGGCACGATAGCATTTCTTGGGGTTGTTTAAACCGCCTATCGGTAAAGCGCCAATATTTAACCGTTGACGGTCGCCCCCGCGTTCAGACCCCGCTCATGTAAAAACCGTCGGCGAAGCCGCTTCGCCAGTCCTCTACAATGAGAAATTGTTTAAACGTTTTACCCACGCAAGCGTGCGGCTGTCTGAAAGGACAAAACATGCTGCAAAAAATCCAACGCTTTGGCGGGGCAATGTTCGCGCCCGCCATGCTGTTTTCTATATCAGGCCTCATGGTCGGCGTCTCCGCTCTCGCAACAACCGTCGACATCGTCGGCGATCTTGCCATATACGGAACCCCCTGGTACGTTTTCTGGAGCATCATTCAGCGCGGCTCGTGGACGGTCTTTAAACGTCTTCCGCTCCTTTTTGCCGTAGCGCTGCCTATCGGCCTTGCCCAAAAGCAACCGGCACGCTGCTGCCTCGAGGCGCTCGTGGCCTATTTTGCCTTCTGCTTCTTTTTGAGCGAGATCATCAAGCTGAGCGGCGACAACCTTGGGCTTAAGTATCCGTCGTTTTTGACCCCCGCCAGCGGCATCACCATCATCGACGGCATTAAGACGCTCGACACCGGCATTATCGGCCCGTTGGCGGTATCGGCAACCGTCGTCGCCATCCATGACCGCTTCTACGATGCCAAGGTTCCCGATTGGCTCGGCACCTTCTCGGGTTCCTCGCTGGTCTACCTCATCAGCTTTTTTGCCGTGTTTGCCCTTGCCGCTATCTCGGCCGCCATCGTGCCCTTCGCATACGCTGTGACCGAAACGCTGCGCCACGCACTTGCGGGCGTCGGTCCCTTTGGCGTGGGCATCTTTGTCTTTTTAGAACGAGCACTCGAGCCCTTTGGCCTGCACCACCTGCTCTACATGCCGATCTACTACGACAACCTGGTCATTAACGACGGCATCTACGCCACGTGGAGCAGCTTGCTCCCCATCCTCTCCCATAGCACGCGCCCCCTTAATGAGCTTGCGCCGTGGGCCGGTTTTACCGCCACCGGCTGGGTCAAGCTCTTTGGCCTTCCTGCCATCGCAGCTGCGTTCTACTCCACCGCAAAACCCGAGCGCCGCGCCGGCCTCAGGGTCATCCTTGTTCCCGCCATCATCGCCTCGGTGGTTTGCGGCGTTACCGAGCCACTCGAGTTTCTCTTTATGTTCACCCACCCCGGGCTCTTTTTGCTCTACG
>CAUCXP010000179.1 GCA_958446785.1 uncultured Collinsella sp.
CCGTGGGTCTCGGGCGTGGATGTCCAGCGTCAGTTCCCGCATACGCTCATCATTACGCCTATGGAGCGCAAGGTCATCGCAATTGCCTATATCAGCTCCGATGACCTAGCCTGGGCCATCGGGGATGATGACACCTGGATCGCCCCGCTGTCGACGTCGGTCGAAGTGGACGACCAGAGCAACGTCATCACGACGGGTCAGGGCTCAAATACCTTGACCGGCAT
The DNA here is from genome assembly GCA_958446785.1 of uncultured Collinsella sp. Lineage (GTDB taxonomy): Bacteria > Actinomycetota > Coriobacteriia > Coriobacteriales > Coriobacteriaceae > Collinsella. The sequence continues at coordinate 225 of CAUCXP010000179.1, forward strand.
TGATGCCGCGCTGGCGCTCGCTAAGCATTATGGCGCGGTGCTGTTGACTGATGTCTCGGCGGATGTCGCTCCGGTTTCCGGCCAGGCGGTGAGCTCCAAGGCCGTTAAGGCCGGCTTGGATTATGTGCGTGGTTTTTCGAGCGAGTTCTTGGGACAAGTCAAGGATATTTCCACGCCTTCGGTCGAAGCCATCTCGGCAAACCTCAATAACGGCATTGAGGTGTCGCTGGGCGATTCGGACGATATCGCCAAGAAGGAACGCGTAGTCACCAAGTTGCTTTCGCAGGTAGAGGGCGTAACGTATATCAATGTGCGCTCTCCGGGCAACTACACATTTAGGAATGCTCCGACCTCATAGCGCTGGTTGATGCTTTGTTGAGTGGCCATACCACGCCGTTTATCTGGTTTGTTTGGTTTTCACGGTCAATTATTTGACTGATACGTTCATAATGTGCAACCATAATACGGTTTACCTTTGCATTTACTTTCAACCTGAAGGTTAATGTGCGCAGGGGTCGACCCATGCTATGGCTATAACCTTTGTTCGGAGGACCGACATGCACGAGACAGAGATCAACAACTACCTTGCCGTCATTAAGGTGGTCGGCGTCGGCGGCGGCGGTACCAACGCGGTCAATCGAATGATCGAAGAGGGCATCCGCGGCGTCGAGTTTGTTGCCATCAACACCGATGCTCAGGCACTCGCGATCTCTGATGCCGATATCAAGGTGCACATCGGCACCGACCTTACCCGCGGCCTGGGCGCCGGCGCCAACCCCGAGGTTGGCCGCAAGGCTGCCGATGAGTCCCGCGACGACATTGCCGAGGCGCTCGCTGGCGCCGACATGGTGTTCATCACCTGCGGCGAGGGCGGTGGCACCGGTACCGGCGCTGCTCCCATCGTTGCCGATATCGCGATGAACGAGGTCGGCGCACTGACCGTCGCCGTCGTGACCAAGCCCTTCACCTTCGAGGGCCGCAAGCGCAAGAAGAGCGCCGAGGAGGGCATTAAGACCCTCTCCGATTGCGTCGATACCATGATCGTCATCCCCAACGATAAGCTGCTCGACATCGCCGAGAAGAAGACTACCATGCTCGAGGCCTTCGCGATTGCCGATGGCGTTCTTTCCCAGGGCACCCAGGGCATCACCGACCTCATCACCGTCCCCGGTATCATCAACCTGGACTTCGCCGATGTTAAGACCATCATGAAGCAGGCCGGTACCGCCATGATGGGTATCGGTACCTCTTCTGGGGATACCCGTGCCGTCGACGCTGCCCAGCAGGCCATCTCCAGCCCGCTGCTCGAGAGCTCCATCGATGGTGCCACGCGCGTGCTGCTCTCCATCGCCGGTTCCAAGGACCTGGGCATCCAGGAGATCAGCGACGCCGCCGACGTTGTCGCCAACGCCGTCGACCCTGAGGCCAACATCATCTTCGGTACCGTTGTCGACGAGTCCCTGGGCGATCAGGTGCGTATCACCGTCATCGCTACGGGCTTCTCCGACTCCAACGTCAACCGTCAGGACGAGCTCTTTGCTGCTCAGCAGTCTCAGAGCAAGGCAGCTGCCTCCGCTGAGCCGCAGCGCACCGCTCCGGCTGCCAGCCCGGCTCAGGCCGCTCCGACCCGCAACGTCGGTGGTACCGAGCTGCCCAACTTTGGCAACGACCAGTTCGAGCTTCCCGACTTCCTGAAGCGCGGTAGCTTCTAGTTCGTTTTTCTCAACGACCTGCACGGGGTGTGTCCATTTGGATGCACCCCGTTTTGTTTCTCGTTTGTAAACGAAAGCCTCCAATCTCCTTACGTTCCCTTTACGTTTGGTCCCTACCGCTGCGGGTATCCTTTTAAGGAAGTATGACAGCCGTATAAACGCGGACTGCGCGGCGACGCCGCGGTACTTGTGTTATTAGGAGGCTTTAGTATGGCAGCACGTGCGGACAACGTTTCGCGTGTCGACCATGATGGAGTTACGTTGGTGGAGGGCGCGACATCCGATGTCCGCTTTGCCTTTACCGAGCGCACCGGTGGCGTTTCTGAAGATGCGTACTCCTCGCTCAACCTGGGCTCGCATGTTGGCGATGATCCCTTTGCTGTTCAAGAAAATCGTCGTCGCGCGCTCGAGGCTATGGGTGCCGCCGAGTGCGAGCACAACCTGCTCGTTCCCAATCAGGTCCATGGTGACCATATCGTTGTGGTGACCTCGAACGGCGCCGATGACCTTGAGGACGTTCGCGAGCAGATTGCCGAGGGCTGCGATGCCATCGTCTGTACGGCGCATAACGTGCCCGTGCTGCTCTGCTTTGCCGACTGCGTTCCCGTGGTGCTGGTGGCCCCTGGCGGATTTGCCGTGGTGCACTCCGGTTGGAAGGGCACGATTGCACGTATTTCTGCCAAGGCGTGCCAGGCGCTTTGCGATGCTGCCGGCTGCGATGCGAGCGACGTTTCCGCCTATATCGGCCCCCATATCTTGGGTGACGAATATGAGGTATCCCAGGAACTCATGGATCGCTTTGCCGCCGAGTTCTCGTGCGTCGATGCGAGCACCTCTCGCATGCTCGATCTTTCCGCTGCCATTTGCGAGGCGCTGGTAGATGTCGGTGTCGACGCGGATAATATCGTGGATACCCAGCTTTCGACTGTGCGTCAGAACGACCGCTTTTATTCCTACCGTAACGAGGGCGGCACCTGTGGGCGCCATGCTGCGATCGGCGTGATGCTATGAGAAAGATCGTATCGGTCCTGAGCGCCGCCGTGCTTACGCTTACGCTGTGTGCCTGTTCTTCGGGATCTTCTACCTCTTCCATTACCGTCGCCGGCTCCACGACCTGCCTTCCTATCGCTGAGATTGCGGCCGAGGGCTTTAAGGAGGAGACCGGCATTGACGTGCTCGTTTCCGGTTTGGGTTCTTCCGCTGGCATCGAGGCCGTCAGCGCCGGCACGGCCGATATCGCCAGCTCCTCCCGTGGACTCAATGCCGACGAACAGGATTTGGGCCTGACTCCCATCGTCATTGCCCACGACGGTATCGCGGTCATCGTGAACGACGATAACCCGGTCGATAACCTCTCGACCGAGCAGCTCCGCGATATTTACGCCGGCAAGATCACCAACTGGAAGGAAGTCGGCGGAGAGGACCTGAAGATTCAGGTCATCAACCGAGACGAGGCGTCTGGCACGCGTGAAGCCTTCCGCACCATCGTGATGGACGGCACCCCGTTCGATCGCCGCTCGGCCGTTCTTTCGGGCACGGGCCAGGTGCGCGACGTGGTATCTCGTTCGCGCGGTGCCATTGGCTACATTTCGCTGGGCTTCGTCGATAGCCTCAATGCCAAGACCTCGGTCAAGGCCGTCTCGGTCAATCATGTTGAGGCGTCCGAGAAGACGGTCGCGAGCGGCGGCTATCCCATCTCGCGCGACCTTTACTTCTTTGTGAAGGGTGCGCCTTCGCAGCAGGCGCAGGATTACATCGACTACGTGACGTCCGAAAAGATGGACAAGCAGATTCGCGAGGCGGGCTTTATTCCCGTCACCAACGACGAGAAGGGGAGTGAGTAGCATGGAAGCACAGGAAAACTCCCGGACTGAGCAGAATGTTCAGACGCCCAAGAAGCGCGAGCTGGCGCTCGTATCGCGCAGTACCTATATCAAGGAGAAGGCGCTGCAGTGGATCTTCTTTGCCTGCGCGTTCTTGGCGGTCGTTACCGTCATCCTGATTTTTGTCTTTACCACGTACTCGGCGCTGCCCGTCTTTACCGACATCGGTCTGGCGGACTTCTTTAGCTTTACGTGGGCGCCCTCCGAGGGCCACTACGGCATCATGTCGCTGCTGGCCGGCTCGGGTCTTGTGACCGTCGGTGCGCTCGCCATGGGCGTGCCGCTAGGTGTGGGTACGGCCGTGTACCTGGTCGAGATCGCCGGAAAGCGCGTGCGCAAGCTCATCAGCCCTGCC
>CAUCXP010000180.1 GCA_958446785.1 uncultured Collinsella sp.
GCCAACGGCAGACGAGGTGAGACTTGACAACCTCGACAACCTCATCTGCCGCCCCTGGTGTCAGAGGTTCGTCTCGTTCTGTAACAGTAAGCAGAAGACCTGGGTTCCAGATGTTACGGATCGAGACGTTAATCTGGCGGGTCATTCGTTTGTCTCGATCTGTAACAGTAAGAGGGGGAAATCGGTCCCATGTGTTACAGATTGAGATTAAAAGTCGGGGAGAGATTCTTCTGTCTCGTTCTGTAACATCTAGGGACCGTTTTGGGGTCTAGATGTTACAGATTTAGATGAACCTATCAGTCGATTTCGAATGTCTAAATCTGTAACAGTTAGACCTGTTTTTGCCGAGTAACTGTTACAGATTGAGACATTCGGCCTGGACGTTTTCCTTTGTCTCAATCTGTAACAGTTAGCTGATGATTTTGGGTTCTAGATGTTACAGATCAAGACAAACCTTCCGGCGGATTTTGAATGTCTTGATCTGTAACAGTAAGAGGGGTTTTGGAGCCCAAGATGTTTCAGATCGAGATTGAAGTCGGGGAGGGACCCCTGTGTCTCGATCTGTAACACCTAGGCCCGTATTTGCCGACTAACTGTTACAGATTGAGATGTTTGTGTCCGCGCCGGCCCCGTACCCAGCCGTAGTCCCATATAAACAAACCCCGTGGTAAACTTGACCGGACTGTTAATATCCCGAAAGGTACCCGTAATGTCCAAGTACATCTCCGAGCTCATGTCGCCGCAGCTTATGGGCGTCGTCTATGCCTTCGTTGGCTTTATCATCGCCCTGTATGTGCTGTCGGTCGTCTATGTGTTCATCGACGCTCGTCGCCGCGGCGCCAGCGCCTACGTGGCGTGGGGCATTATCGCCCTCATCCCGTTTGTGGGTCTCATCGCCTACCTGGTCCTGCGCCCGCACTCCTATGCGTCCGACCGCGAGGAGCAGGAGCTGGACATGGCCCTGCGCGAGCGCCAGCTTGCCCAGTACGGCACCTGCCCGCAGTGCGGCGCGCCCATCGAGAAAGACTTCGTCGTCTGCCCCGTGTGCGACACCCAGGTTCGCAACGTGTGCCCCAGCTGTCATCGCCCGCTCGATGCGCACTGGAAGGTCTGTCCCTACTGCCGAACTCGCATCCAGTAACGCATCCATCGCCGGGCCGGCCGCAAGCCACGGGCACGCCGCAAGCCACGCGCGCCCCGCAGTCTCGCCCCACACGATGAAGCATGCGTAGAAAATCGCCCGCCGTGCCATTAAGGTGCGGCGGGCGCTTGTATACCAAGGCAACCTGCCTATAATGATGCAAGTTAAAACGCCGAGCGCATCGCACGCACTTGCATCAGGCATCCGAGAGGAGAAAACATACCCATGAAGGCACTCTACAATGACGGTTCGGTGGCCGAGCTCCCGCAGGACGAGGTCACGCACGTCATCCGCCACTCCGCCGCGCACATCATGGCGCAGGCCATCAAGCGCCTGTACCCCGAGGCCGACTTTGCCTACGGTCCCGCGACCGACAACGGCTTTTACTACGACGTCGACCTGCCCGAGGGCGTCAAGATCAGCGAGGACGACTTCCCCGCGATCGAGGCCGAGATGAAAAAGATCGTCAAGGAGAACCTCAAGTTTTCCGTGTACGAGAAGCCCCGTGCCGAGGCCATCGCCCTTATGGAGGAGCGCGGCGAGAAGTACAAGGTGGAGCACATCGGCGACCTGGACGACGACGCCCGCATCACCTTCTACCAGCAGGGCGACTACATCGACATGTGCGTTGGCCCCCACATCTGCTACACCAAGGCCCTCAAGGCTTTTAAGCTCACCGGCGTCTCGGGCGCTTACTGGAAGGGCGACAAGGACAACAAGATGCTCACGCGCATCAACGGCGTCGCCTTTGCCACCAAAGAGGAGCTCGACGAGCACATGCACATGCTGGAGGAGGCCAAGAAGCGCGACCACCGCAAGATCGGCCGCGAGATGGACCTCTTTATGATGCGCGACGAGGCCCCCGGCTTCCCGTTCTTCCTGCCCAACGGCATGATCCTTAAGAACACGCTGCTGGACTACTGGCGCGAGATTCACCACAAGGCCGGCTACGTGGAGATCTCCACGCCGCTCATCATGAACAAGCAGCTGTGGAAGACCTCGGGTCACTGGGACCACTACAAGGACAACATGTACTCCACCGTCATCGACGACGAAGAGTACTGCATTAAGCCCATGAACTGCCCGGGCGGCGTGCTGGTTTACGCCTCCAAGCCGCATTCCTATCGCGAGCTGCCCATCCGCGCCGGCGAGATTGGCCTGGTGCACCGCCACGAGCTGCGCGGCGCCCTGCACGGCCTGTTCCGCGTGCGCTGCTTTAACCAGGATGACGCCCACCTGTTTGTGCGCCCCGACCAGCTGACCGACGAGATCGTGGGTGTGGTCAACCTTATCGACTCCGTGTACCAGAAGTTTGGCTTTAAGTACCACGTTGAGCTTTCCACCCGCCCCGAGGACTCCATGGGTTCGGACGAGGATTGGGCTCGCGCTGAGGAGGGCCTGCGCACCGCTCTGGAGAAGCTGGGCATGGACTACGAGGTCAACGAGGGCGACGGCGCCTTCTACGGCCCCAAGATCGACTTCCACTTGGAGGACTCGCTCGGCCGCACCTGGCAGTGCGGCACCGTCCAGCTCGACTTCCAGATGCCGCTCAACTTTGATCTGGAGTACGTGGACGCAGACGGCACCAAGAAGCGCCCCATCATGCTGCACCGCGTATGCTTTGGCTCCATCGAGCGCTTCATCGGTATTCTGATTGAGCACTTTGCGGGCAAGTTCCCCACCTGGCTGGCTCCCGTGCAGGTCAAGGCCCTGCCCGTGTCCGAGAAGAGCCGCGACTATGCTCACGAGGTGTGCTCCAAGCTGGAGGAGGCCGGCATTCGCGTGGTTTGCGACGACCGCGACGAGAAAATCGGCTACAAGATCCGCGAGGCCCGCAGCATCGACCGCGTGCCCTACATGCTCATCCTGGGCGAGAAGGAGGTCGAGGTCGGCAACATCTCCGTCCGCGATCGCTCCAACGAGACCGTTCAGATGAGCGTTGATGAGTTTGTGGCCAAGGTGCTCGAGGAGATCAAGACTCGCGCCTAGCACAAACAATACAAGAATTAACAAAGGCGATCGTCCTATAGGGCGGTCGCCTTTTTTGTTGTCTATAGAAGAAAAGCCGCTGGTTAGAGCGGCTTTTTTGTTGTGCAAAAAGGTACAGTTTTTTGTATCTTTCGACGTTGCTCATTATACGAGCAAACTGCTCGCGTTTTCCCAGATTGCACAAAATGCGCCGCGAATGGGTGCATCTCCATACGCCTCTACAAAAACCTGTACTTTTGCGACTGCGCCTAGCTGCGAGCGAGAAGCCTGTTCTTAACGCCCCTGCATTCGCGTGCGTCGCGGAGCAAGAAAAGGGGGCGAGAGATGGAACAGACGATGCGGCGCCAAGAGCAGTTGCCCGGCGCCTTTGGTGGCGCTACTACCAACAGCCTGCGCGGCCGCGTCCGCTGGTATCTGGTCCACACCCCCAACGGTAAAGAGCGCGAGACCTGCGAAAAGGTCCGTCGTATTATCCCGCACGAGCTGATGCAGGACGCTTTTGTGATGCAAAAGGAGTTCTGGTTTAAGCGGGACGGCGCCTGGTCGCTCCAAACCAAACCTATGTACAAGGAATACTTCTTCGTCGCCACGCGCGATGCCGCCCTGCTCGACAAGGCTTTGGCCCAGCTGAGTTTTGGCTGCCGCATTGCCGGCAGCAGGGAGCGGGCCTATGCGCCCATGCCGGACGATGCGCAGGACTGGTACCGCAGCGTACTCGATGGCGACGGCGTGGTGCGCAACAGCGTAGCCCGCATAGAAGACGGCGTGCTGCACATAGAGCAAGGGCCCTTGGTGGGTCAAGAGGCCCGTGTAAAGAAGATCGACCGTCATAAGCGCTGGTGCCTGGTAGACGTGGGCGAAGGCGACTCCGCTTTTAGGGAGCTGCTTCCGTTGGACGTGCCCAGCAAGACGTAAGGGGACGTTGCACCGGCAATTCATTCGCAATTTGAATTCATCGATTGGGGGATCCCTGGGAACAGGGACGTGGATTTGAACTTGACTACTAGAGAAGTGACAGAGCAAAACGCGCC
>CAUCXP010000181.1 GCA_958446785.1 uncultured Collinsella sp.
AGAAAGTCGAAGAATAGGCATTATTCGAACTGGCCTGCACGATACTCAGACGCGGCGCTGTAGACCTGCGTCGACACGCGATACGACATCTTCGACCTCCTTTGACGGCGCCTTCGCGGCGCGGTTTGGGTGCATGTTACGACCGTTTTGCACGGTCGACCTGTAAGTTTACCTTAGATGCCGGCGATTGCGAAGTTGAGCAGCTGCTCAGCGAGCGGATACACGGTAACGTCGAAATAGCGGCCGATCACGTCGATGCCGGTCCACATGGGCAGCAGATACAGAACCATGATGAGGATGGGCATGGCGTATTGCTGCAGGTGGTAGTAGTTGTTGAGCGCCTTGCCTTTGAGGAAGGGCACGATGATCGACGAACCGTCGAGTGGCGGGATCGGGATGAGGTTGAAGAACGCGAGTGACAGGTTGACCACGATAAAGGTGGCGCCGAAGTTCATGATCTGTGATGCTACGGCAAAGGACATGCTGGTGTAGAGGTTGCCGTACGTTGCGTGCATGAGGACGGCCGCGAGGCACGCGAGTGCGATGTTCGATGCGGGGCCGGCCGCACTCACCAGGACCTCGTCACGCTTGGGGTGCTTGAGGTTGTTGAGGTAGACCGGCACGGGCTTGGCGAAGGCGAACACGGGACCGCCGGCCGCGAGCATGAGCAGCGGCAGGATGATGGTGCCAAACGGGTCGATATGGTTAAGCGGGTTGAGCGACACGCGGCCGCGCGAACGGGCCGTCTTGTCGCCGAGCGCCCAGGCCGCGGCGGCGTGTGCGCTCTCGTGGATCACGATGCCCACGATGACGGCGACGGCGCTGGCGAGCAGGTTCATGATGTAGCTGCTGGACATGGCGCTCCTCTAGCGGACGCGACGCGAGGCGCGCGTGAGCAGGTAGTCGATCACAAACAGGATCACGGCGACGATGGCGTAATCTAGGCGGAACACGCCGCCAAAAGGCGATGTGATGACGCCGTAGCCGGCGATGGCGCTCGGCAGCGCGCGCGAAAGCTCAACGACAAAGCCTACGATCTGCAGCTTGGCGGTCAGGCCGCTAAAGCACAGCAGCACGGTCATCGCGCTCATAAAGATGCCGCAGATGCGACAGGCGATGGCGATGATGCTCATCGCCACGGCAGCGGCCTTACGAGAGTTCACGCGCGGTCTCCTCTTCGATCTGGGTGGAAAGCTCCAGCCATTCGTCCTCGAGCTTGGGCAGCTCTTGCTTAAGGCCGTTATATTCCCCCAGCGCGGCGTTGAACTTGTCTTGATCGGCATAAAGCTCTTCGCTTGCCATCAATTCCATAAGCTCGTCATAGCGGGCACGCTTTTTGTCGAGCTCCGTCTCGATCTTCTTGAGCTGGTTGCGCACGCCCTTGAGCTTTTTATTGAGCGCGGCGCGGGCTTGGGCTTCGGCGCGCTTTTGCTCCTTGGTCTTTTTGCCCTCGGCAGGCTTAGGCGCCGCGGCGGGGGTGTCGGCCTGGGCGGCGCTTGCCTTGGCGGACTTGGTCGTGGGCGGCGCGCTCTCCGTGGACGCCTCGGCGGCGGCGCGGGCTGCGAGGTCCTCGCGCTTGTAGAGGTAGTAGTCGTAGTCGCCGTCGTAGACCGTGACTTGTCCGTCGCGGATGTCGATGACGCGGTTGGCCACGGCGCGTACCAGGTGCTCGTCGTGGCTGATCAGCACGATGGTACCGGGGAAGTTTTGCAGGGCGTTCTCGAGCATGTCCACCGAGTCGATGTCCAGGTGGTTGGTGGGCTCGTCCAGGCACAGGAGCGCCTCGGGGGCCACGAGCATCTTTGCCAGGGCCAGACGCGCCTTTTCACCGCCGGAGAGGACGCGTACCTGCTTTTCGATTGCGTCGTTGTCGCTAAACAGGAAGGCACCCAGCAGGCTGCGCTGCTGCGGCACGGTCCACTTGGGCGTGACGGTGTCGATCTCTTGCAGGACGGTGTTGGACTCGGTCATGCCCTCGAGCGCGTGCTGGGCATAGTAGGCGACGCCGACGTTGGTGCCCAGATCGCGGGTGCCGGTGGTGGGCGGCTCCAGGCCGGCGAGGATCTTCATGAGCGTGGACTTGCCGGCGCCGTTGGGGCCGACGAGCGCCACGTGCTCGCCGCGGTAGAGCTTGAGGTCGATATCGCTGTAGATGTGCTTGTCGCCGTAGGACTTGGATACGCACTCGAGGCCCACGACCATGTCGCCGGAGCGCGGCGGGTCGGGGAACTTAAAGTCGATGTGCTTGTGGCCCTCGGGCAGGATGACGAGCTCCTTTTTGATCTGCTCGATCTTGCGGATGCGCTCCTGCGCCTGGGCGGCCTTGGTGGGCTTATAGCGGAACTTGTCTACGAAGACCTGCATGTGGGCGATGTCGCGCTCCTGGGCGGCACGCTTTGCGCGCATCTGCTCCAGGTTGTCCTCGCGCTGCTTGAGGTAGCTGCTGTAGTTGCCGGTGTAGGTGGTTACGCGGCGGTTCTCGAGCGCGGCGACGTGGTCGACGCAGGCGTCCATAAACGCGCGGTCGTGGCTGACGATGAGCACAGCGCCGTCATAGTTGGCGATAAAGCCGCGCAGCCACTGGACGCTCTCGAGGTCCAGGTGGTTGGTGGGCTCGTCCAGAAGCAGCAGGTCGGGGTGACGCAGGAAGAGCTTGGCAAGCGCGATGCGCATCTGCCAGCCGCCCGAGAACTCGGAGCACGGGCGCTCAAAGTCGGTGACCTTAAAGCCCAGGCCGGACAGGATCTTGCGGGCGTTGCTCTCGAGTTCGTAGCCGCCCAGGTGCTCAAAGCGGTCCTGGACCTGGCCGTACTCGTTAAGGAGCGCGTCGACGTCCTTGCCCTGCTCGGAGAGCTCGGTGATCTGGGCCTGCAGTTCGTTGGCGCGCTCGCCCATGCGGCGGATTTCCTTGGCGGCGGCCATGACCTCGGCAAGGATGGTGGTGTCCTTGTGCTCTAGGTTGGTTTCCTGCTCTAGGTAGCCCACCTGGCAGTCTTTGGCATACTGGACCTGGCCGGCGTCGGGGCTGTCGATGCCCATGATGATTTTGAGCATGGTGGTTTTGCCGGCGCCGTTGGGCCCAACGAGCGCAAAGCGCTCGCCGGGGTTGATCTGGAAGGACGCGCCGCTAAAGAGGACGCGCGCGCCGAAGCTTTTTTCGATCTTGTCGACCAGGAGGATCATGGTGCCGCCTTTGACCTTGTGTGCCTATATGAAAAAAGGCCCCAACTTGCGTTGGAGCCTCATTCAATGCTCGGGTGGAGACGAGGGGGATCGAACCCCTGACCTCTTGACTGCCAGTCAAGCGCTCTCCCAGCTGAGCTACGCCCCCGTGCAAAGAAGTACTATACGGGAACTCGGACCACGATGCAAGGACATTTTTGGAAAAATTTTCGCGAGTGTCGGCGCGCACGGGACCGCGCCAGCCCGCGGGGCGCCTGGCCCCCGCACAGCCCGTACGCCGGCCGACTTGGCGCGTGGAACACGACGCGCCCCGTTCAACAGGGTTTTCCGTGCGCCGCCAGTCCCATTATCGGGTCCGATTGCGAAGCGCCCCTCCCCAGCGCCTCAGAACCATGCCGGTTTACTACGATAAATCAGGAATGTCCAACCACGCACGCCTTTTCGTGCAACCGGCGGGCTACCTACCTGCGGTTTTGCAAACGGAGAACACACGGTGCTCGGGGGTCGCCGATTCGTCGTAGTAAACCGGCATGGTTTTGAAATGGCATCAGGTTGATTTCACGCAAAAGTGTGTTGGAGCCCTGAATTAAAGGCCTTAAATTTTTTAGATCGCGTCTTTTCTGCGACGCGCCTAGAATTGCTGTTGATTAGCATCGGGCTTGATCTTGCGTTGTGCGACTTGCTCGTGCATGGTAGTATTTCACGTCGTGAAGCGAAGAAATTAGGTCTGAGTTGCCTTTGTTAGAATTGCGTTCACTGTTCATAAGGGCTCTTGGCGCAACGGTTAGCGCAGGGGACTCATAATCCCTGGGTTCTGGGTTCGAATCCCGGAGGGCCCACCAGAGAGTTTTAAGGCCGGGCGTTACGCCTGGCCTCTTTGTTATTGGTGCTGCGGACTAGCTTTGCCATCCACAGACGTAAAGTTATTAACATTCATATTCATGATTAACAATGGATATGTAGCCAAG
>CAUCXP010000182.1 GCA_958446785.1 uncultured Collinsella sp.
AACGGCGCCCGCCGGCAACATCGCCGACGGGCGCCGTTTTTGAGTGTAGCCATTGGGGACGCTCTTAAACGACTAGTCAAACAAGAACGTCCCCAACGACTAATGACTCGAGCGTGGAAAATCTCCCACTTTGAGCTCGTATGGGCACCAAAAGCGGGAGATTATCCACGCTCATTCTATTAGAAGTCGCAACCGCTACAACTCTACGACCTCAACGTTGTTGTAGATCTCGTCCCAGCGGTCCATGACCAGGTGGCCGGTCTTGGGATCCATGGCGTTAAGCTTGCCGCAGGTATTGGCGGTCTTGAGCACCGTGACGTCGTCGGCACCAGCAGCAATGGCATGCGCAAAGCCGGCGATGGTCGAGTCGCCGGAACCCGTCGCATTCACAGCCGCAATCGCGGGCGTCTTGGCGCGGAACGCGCGACCCTCATGGAAGCCCACCGAACCGGCAGCGCCCATCGAAACGACAACCCAGGGGATACCGGCAAAACGGTCATCGGCGGCAAGCGCCTCGCGCAGGGCATCGACATCTTCGGTCGTAAAGGACGTACCCAGCAGGCCGTTAATCTCGGTCAGGTTGGGCTTTACGAGCTCAGGCTTAGCGTCGGACTCCAGCGCGGCCTCCAGCGATGCACCCGAGGTGTCGAGCAGCACCTTGGCGCCCGCCTCCTCGGCGATCTTGACGAGCTCAGCATAGTAGCCAGCATCGACGCCACGCGGCAGCGAGCCCGAAAGCGTCACAACGTCCGCCTTCGCTGCAAGCTCGGCGAACTTGGCCGTAAAGGCCTCGAGCTCGGCCGGGGCGATCTGCGGGCCGCTTTCCAGCAGCTCGGTCTGATTACCCTCGTGCAGAATATTCAGGCAAATGCGCGTCTCACCGGCGATGGGCACAAAGTCGTTCTTGACGCCGTCGGCATCCATAAGCTCGGCCATATAGGCACCCATGTGGCCGCCGAGCAAACCGGTCGCGAGCACATCGTCGCCCAACTGCAGCAGAACACGGCTCACGTTGAGGCCCTTGCCGCCAGCGGTCTTTTCGGGCGTCACACGGTTAACGTCGTCGATGATCAGCTTGTCGAGCTGATAGCGCGTATCGATCGACGGGTTCATGGTAACGGTCAGAATCATGTTGAACTCCTGTTCCGGGGCGGCATGACCCGCCCCAAACATACGATAGCTCGTTAAAGGATCTCGATCTCAAAGCCGCGGGTAACGGTCTCCCCCGGCTTGGCCACCAGGCAGCCACGCTTGTGCTCCAGAATATCGTCCTCGTCGGAGCAGGTGGACAGGCCGCCCCACGGTTCCACGGCCACAAAGTCGCCCTCGGGCTTGCTCCACACAATCAGGTACGGCATATCGGGGAACGTCAGGCGCACGCCCTTGTCCTCGGTCTTCTTGGTCAGCGTAACCACGCGGCTCTCGAGCACGTCGAAGATGGTCTCCGCGAAGTCGAAGAGTTCGTGGGTAAGCGGCAGGTTCTGGCCGATCATGGGGTTCTTGCTGCGATGCTCAACATCAATCAGGCCCGTCGAGGGAACGGCAGTACAGAGCTCGGCGGCCTCGCGTTGCTCAAAACGGAGCTCGTAGTCGTCATAGGACTCGCCCTCGTCAAGCGGGCACTTAAAGCCAGGGTGACCGCCCACAAAGAACGGCATGTCCTCGGTGCCCTCATTGGTCACCTCGTACGACACGGCCACCTTTGCCGCATCGATCGTGTAACGAGCAACGATCTTAAACGGATACGGGTACTGCTCGAGCAGCTCGGCATGGTCGGCAGAGCTTAGGCTCAGCGCAACCATGCTGTCGCCCTGCTCCTCGAGCTTCCACTCCTGCTTGCGGGCAAAGCCGTGGCGGGCAAGCTTGACCTCGCGGCCGCCCATGGTCATCGCGCGGCCGTCACGGAGGCCGCCGCAAATCGGAAAGCAAATGGGTGCCTGGCCCGACCAGACCGCCGGATCGCCCTGCCACAGGTACCCACGGCCGTTGGCCGCAATAGAAGTGAACGACCCGCCCGCCGTGGTCAACGCCACACGAATCAAACCGTTATCAAGAACAAACTCCATAGGAGCCTTCCCTTTCTTACGACAGCCCGCCAAGTCAATAGGGCTGATAGAAAACCGGCCCGCGCCCCCTCACAGAAACGCGAGCCGTCAACGGACTAGTAAATTACGCCGGATACCCGCTAGTCATGGTATTCGCCGCGGTCCCACTTCTCGAGGAACTCGTCAAAGAAGTGCGGGTCAGCCTGAGCCTCAGCGTCGGCCTTATTGCAGGCATCGATCTTGGCAATCAGGGCATCGTGCTCGGGGGTCTTCTCGTAGGGCTCCTCCAGGAAGGCAAGCATGATGTCGGCCATCAGGAACTCGCCTGTGATCTTGCCGCCAAAGCCCACGATGTTGGCGTTGAGCTCGCGACGGGCATACAGGGCAGAGGTCATGTCGCGAACCAGGGCGCAGCGGGCGCCGGGAACCTTGTTGACGGCGTTGGTGATGCCGATGCCGGTGCCGCACAGGGCCACGCCAAAGTCGGCCTTGCCGCTGGCAACAGCCTCGCCCACGGCCTTACCGTAGATGGGATAGTGCGTACGGGTGTGGCTGTAGGTGCCGCAGTCGAGCACCTTGTAGCCAGCCTGCTCCAGGCGGTCGGCCAGATAGATCTTCTCGTCCGTAACGATATGGTCGCAACCGATTGCGATGGTCTTCTTCATCAGAACGTCCTTTCGTCTGAATTCACAAGTTGAGGTAGAAGTTCGAGTTCTCGGTGGCTCTCGTTAGGCCATCTTGTTGAGCATGTCGACACGGATCTGGTGACGGCCGCCGGCGTACTGGGCGCGCAGGAACTCGCGGGCGATCTTCTTGGCGACCTCGGTGCCCACAACGCCCGGGCCCATGGTGACCATGCGCGAGCCGTTGTGCTCGCGGGTCATGTAGGCGGAACGCTCGTCGGAAATGTTGGCGACGACCATGCCCTTAATCTTGACGGCGGCCATATAGGAGCCGACGCCATACTTATCGAATGCGAAGCCCTGGGAATCCTTGTGCTCCAGCAGGTCCTTGGCAACGGCGGTCGCGGAATCAACAAAGTCCGCGGCAGGGGTCTCGGAATAGTCGACGACCTCGCGACCGTCGGCGATGAGCATCTCCTTGATGGACTCCTTCATCGACATACCGTCGGCATCGGAAGCGATTACAACCCTCATGACATCCTCCTTGAGAGATACGCAGGTGCGTAGTTTCTGTTTGGAAGTGTTGAATCGCGTTCAGGTCCGGGCATCTGAATGTGCGGTTCTTCACTGTTCATGTTTATTTGAACACATTCGAACATCGACTGCAACAACTATTTGTTTATCTTTGTTCTTTTTTGAACAAATACCATTCACAGATGATTGCTGACCACTTGGGCCCGGCGCAGACGTAGCGACCGCGTTTTCAACAAACAAAAGGGCGGCCGAGAACATGTCTCGGCCGCCCTTCTTGCGGTTAATCTTCCAAAGATCGCGTTGCCGCCTACTCAGACTGTCCGCTCTTCTTGGCATGTTTGGACGGAGCGCTCAAGAAACGACCCGTCAGATAGTTCGCGGGACCGGAGATATCGATCCCCAGCAGCACGTGTCCTAGCCATAGGAACGCCACGAGCACCAGTAGAGGAATCACACACGAGGTCACGATCATCACGATGACGCCTTCGATCAGATCGGTCACCTGCCGCACGATCTCGTCGGTCATCTGCTTGGCACCACTGGTTACCGACGTGACGAGGCTCGATGCCCCATCGGTCAACTGCTCGAGCACGTTTTTGGACTCCGTGGCCTCGGATTTTTTCTTGTTCGATTTTGAGCTGGTCTCGGCTGACTTGTCCGTGGTGTCGGCTGCGTCCGCAGCCTTTTGCTCGGCTTGCTCAATACTTACGCGATACGTTTCATCGACCTTCTGCGACACCCATACGCTCGCGGGCACGAGTGCCATGCCGATCACGGCAACCACCAGCACGCGTGTCGCCACACGGCGCAGGACAGCGCTCGTGCTCCAGCGCCCGTGAATGCCGAGCGACACCGCAAAGAGCACTAACGCAGACGGGATTAAGATGCCCAGGCCAATCGACCACAAAATCGTGAGCAAATATTTCTCTAGGTATAGCACGGCAAGCA
>CAUCXP010000183.1 GCA_958446785.1 uncultured Collinsella sp.
CGGACTCGCCGAAGGTGTCGTTGACGCCAATCTTCTTGAGCGGCGTCGGGCACTGCTCGCACAGAACATCGGCAACGGCGCTGCCCAGGCCACCGATCACGGAGTGCTCCTCGACGGTCACGACGTGGCCGGTCTTGGTGGCGCTCTTGACGATCAGGTCGGCATCGATGGGCTTGATGGTGTGCATGTTGATGACCTCGGCATCGATGCCCTCGGCAGCAAGCTGCTCAGCGGCCTCGAGAGCCTCGCCGACCATCAGGCCGCAAGCGATGATGGTGACGTCGGCGCCCTCGCGCATGACGATGCCCTTGCCCACCTCGAACTTGTAGGTCTCGGGGTCGTTGATGACCGGCGAGGCCAGACGGGCAAAGCGCATGTACACGGGGCCGTCGCACTCGTAGGCGGCGCGCGTCACGGCGCGGGCCTCCACGTCGTCGGCGGGAACAATCACGGTCATGCCGGGGATAACGCGCATGAGGGCGATATCCTCGCAGCACTGGTGCGTGGCGCCATCCTCGCCCACCGAGATACCGGCGTGCGTGGCACCGATCTTGACGTTAAGGTGCGGGTAGCCGATGGAGTTACGAACCTGCTCAAAGGCGCGACCGGCAGCGAACATGGCAAAGGTACTCGCGAAGGCAACACGACCGGTGGTCGCGATACCGGCGGCGACGCCCATCAGGTTGCTCTCGGCAATGCCCACATCGAAGAAGCGGTCGGGGCAGGCCGCCTTGAACTTACCGGTCTGCGTGGCGGCGGCCAGATCGGCGTCGAGGACCACAAAGTCATCGTGCTCGTTGGCGAGCTCGACGAGGGCCTCGCCGTAGCTTACGCGCGTGGCGATTTTCTTGACGTCTGCCATCCTAGAGCTCCTCTCCGGCGGCCGTGAGCTCTGCCATGGCCTGCTCAAACTGTTCATCATTGGGGGCCTTGCCGTGCCAACCAACCTGGTTCTCCATAAAGGAAACGCCCTTGCCCTTGGTGGTGTCGGCGATGATGGCGGTCGGCTGACCCTTGGTGGCGCGGGCCTCGGCAAAGGCGGCGCGGATCTGATCGAAATCGTTGCCGTCGGCGAGCTTCACCACGTGGAACTTGAAGGCGCGGAACTTGTCGGCGAGCGGCATGGGGTCGTTGACCTCCTCGACGGGGCCGTCGATCTGCAGGCCATTGTGGTCGACGATCACGCAGAGGTTATCGAGCTGCTGGTTGCCGGCAAACATGGCGGCCTCCCAAACCTGGCCCTCCTCGCTCTCGCCGTCGCCCAGCAGGGCGTAGGTGCGATAGTCGTCGCCCCAGTGCTTGGCGGCAACGGCCATGCCCACGGCGGCGGAGATGCCCTGGCCGAGCGAACCGGTGGACATATCGACGCCCGGGGTGTCGTTCATGTTAGGGTGACCTTGCAGGTGGCTGCCGATGTGGCGCAGCGTCTCGAGATCCTCCTTGGGGAAGAATCCGCGCTCGGCGAGCACGGCGTACAGACCAGGCGCGCAATGACCCTTGGAAAGCACGAAGCGATCGCGGTCGGCCTTGCGGGGGTCGGCCGGGTCGACGTTCATTTCCTCAAAGTACAGATAGGTCATGATGTCGGCAGCGCCGAGCGAACCGCCCGGATGGCCGGACTTGGCAGCGTGCACGCCGGTGACGATGCCCTTCCTTACCTCGTTGGCAACCTTTTTGAGCTCTTCGTCGCTCATTGTGCCTTCCTTTCATCCTCTTAAGACAAGATGCGCACGGCACGGAAAGGTAGTCCCAACACAGCCGCGATGCACGTACGTCATTCATTATGCTGGAAACTGGAAGCTTTACCAGAGTATTTATCATTATTTGAACAATTGAGCAGGCAGAACCGCTGATGAAACGGTTTATCAATGTGAACGTCTTTTGGATGGAACGCAGTCGGCCCTACGCATTAATGTCCTTGAATCCCTCACCGAAGGTTTCCGTAACGTCGGCGACCGTCACAATGGCGTGAGGATCGCGCTCGCGCACGATCGTTTTGAGGGTGTTGAGCTCGCGGCGGCTCACAATGACCATGATCACCGGCTTCTCGGCGCCCGAGTACATGCCGGTCGCCTTAAACTTGGTGCAGCCGCGACCCAGGCCATACATGATATCGGCAGCGATATCAGGGAACTTGTCCGAGATGATGAGTACCATACGGCGTTTGTTGCCACCATCGACCACGGCATCGATCACGTAGCCGCTAATGACCATCGAAAGGCCTGCATATAGTGCATTTTCGATTGAAAAGACCGGAGCCGACAGCGCGCATACGGCAACATCGATCGCCATGACGGTCGAGCCCACGGGCAGCGAGGTATTACGCGAGATGATTTGGCCAATCGTGTCCGAGCCGCCGGTGTTGGCGCCGGCGCGCAGCACCATGCCGTAACCGATGCCTGTAATAATGCCGCCCCACATGGCAGGGAGCATCAGGTCCGCATCCGCCAGAGGTGCTACAAACGGGGCGAACAGATCGGTAAAGAAGCCCAGCAGCACAAAGCCCGTCGCGGTCTGCACCACGTAGAACATGCCGCCCTCGCGCATAACGACCAGCAACAGCAAGGCGTTCATCACGATCGTCTGAATACCAACGGGAAGCGATATGCCGCGCGATGCGCCGACCGCCTGGATAATGGTGGCAAGGCCCGTAACACCACCGGCAGCAAGGCCGTTGGGAATCAAAAACAGGTCGGTCGCAATAGCGGCCAGAGCGCACCCCAACATAATCTGGGGCAGGTCGTGAAAGAAGTTCATCGATAGAATGCGCTTGATGTCCAGACGATATGCCATGCTACCTCCCTCAAAAAAGCGCACCCAAACGGATGCGCTTCGAACTTCTTGCTGTATTCGATTCTACCGATTCGCCGAACAAAAACCACCCCTGCGCAGGGTTTGCTTTGGATACAAAACCACCCTGCTCGGAGGGTTTTAATCCATTTCCACATAAACCGGGCGGTTTATGCAGACGGGGTCTCCGCGTCAGCGTTGCCAGTGGCCCAGCGATGGTAGCCAATAACAAACGGGTCCAGGTCGCCATCGTCAAGAACTGCCTCGACGTTGCTGGTCTCAACGCCCGTGCGTAGGTCCTTAACCATCTGATACGGGTAGAGCACGTAGCTGCGGATCTGGTTGCCAAAACCAATCGTGGTTTTGGGTCCGCGAATCTCATCCAGGGCCTCGGCGCGCTTCTCGAGCTCAATCTCGTACAGGCGAGCCTTGAGGATCTGCATGCACGCGGCCTTGTTCTGGATCTGGCTGCGCTCGTTTTGGCAGGTGACCACAATGCCGCTGGGGAAATGCGTCACGCGCACGGCGGAGTCGGTGGTGTTAACGCCCTGACCGCCCGGGCCGCTCGCGTGGTACACGTCCACGCGGATGTCATCGGGGCTGATCTCGATATCGATATCATCGGGTAGCACGGGGATGACCTCGACGCCGGCAAACGTGGTCTGGCGGCGCTTCTTGTCGTCGGTGGGGCTAATGCGAACCAAGCGGTGGACGCCGGCCTCGGCGCGCAGCATGCCAAATGCGTCCTTGCCCTCGACGGTAAAGGTCGCGCGGTCGATGCCGATGACCTCAGCGGCGGGGCAGTCGTTAATCGTGACCTTCCAGCCGCGACGCTGGCAGTACTTCATGTACATCTTAAAGAGCATGAAGGTCCAGTCCTGGGCCTCCAGACCACCCTGTCCGGGCTTGATGGTCACAATGGCATCGCCGTGATCGAACTCACCGGTAAACCAGCTCGAAAGCTCAAGCTCATCGATGGCACGGGCCAGGCGCTCAGCCGTGGCTGTAGCCTCCTCGCGAAGGGCGGCGGCATCGGGGTCATCCCCCATCTCCTCGGCAAGCTCCAGCGCGGCGCAGGCATCGGAAAGCTCGCCGCGCGCGTTGTCCACGGCAGCGATATCTTCCTTGGTGCGCGCGATTTCCTCCATGGTGGCACGGGCGGCGTCGGCGTCATCCCAAAAGCCGGGGGCCACGCTTTTGGCCTCGAGCTCGGTCACGCGCGTGCGCTTTTCGTCCAAGTGGAGATACGACTCGACCTCGCCGAGCCGGTCCGCAAACGCGTCCAGCTCGGCGGGCGTTACCTCTAAAGCCTCAG
>CAUCXP010000184.1 GCA_958446785.1 uncultured Collinsella sp.
GCAAGAACGCCTATGCCGATGCCGTCGCCCACGCTGGCGGTATGCCGGTCGACTTTTAAGTCCATGCGCGGCAGCGACCCCGATGCCACCATTTATTGGCTCGCGCGCATGATCGATGCGGGTGAGGATCCTAAGTTTATCGCCCGCCGCATTATGATTCAGGCTTCTGAGGACGTTGGTAATGCCGATCCGCAGGCACTTTTGGTGGCGCATGCTGCCTTTAAATCTGCTGAAGTTATTGGCTATCCTGAATGTCGCATTAACCTGGCACAAGCTGCGCTCTATGTGTGCTTGGCGTCCAAGTCCAATGCGTGCGAGGCCTCGATCGATGCGGCGCTAGCCGATATCCACAGCAGTGGTCTTCGCGAGGTGCCCAGCTACCTGCGCGATCGCCATCGCCCTGGTAGCGATGAGTACGGCGTTTACAAGTATCCGCACGATTATCCCGAAGGCTGGGTCGATCAGCGCTACTTGCCCGAAGGCCTGGAGCGTGGTTCCTTTTGGCAGCCTGCCGGCCGTGGTTGGGAAGAGTGGCGTGTGGAGCAAAGCGAACGTGACCGTAGCGGTAACGCGCCCAAGTAGGTCATTGGCACCTCGCACATTCCCTTTGGGTATCTTTCTCCTTCTTTGGGGTACCATGAACAGCGTCTGTATTTCGATTTTTCCGGGAGGCTTGTATGAGTCCCATTCAAATCGCCTTGTTGCTGCTCGCCGTTGCCGGCGTGTGGGCTATTGTTGAGCTTGCGCTCACCCTGCGCAAAACCCGCACCGTTGTCGATTCGCTCGATAAGACCGTAACCGA
The DNA here is from genome assembly GCA_958446785.1 of uncultured Collinsella sp. Classification (GTDB taxonomy): domain Bacteria; phylum Actinomycetota; class Coriobacteriia; order Coriobacteriales; family Coriobacteriaceae; genus Collinsella. The sequence goes on from CAUCXP010000184.1 coordinate 803, forward strand.
CCTCAACAACACCATCGCCGAGGCACAGCCGGTGGTGGCAAAACTCGACGGCGCTGTCGACGAGCTTACACCGGCACTTGCCCAGATGGAGCCGCTGCTTAAGTCGAGCAAGACCGCCGTTGACGCCCTGACGTCCAACCTCGTTGAGGTTGAGGCCGTCGTTCGCGACATCTCCGAGGTCACGGGCAGTATGGCCGAGGCCAGCAACGCCGTGTCGAGCGTGACCGATTCTGCCGCCGGTGCCGTGCAGAAGCTGTTCAATAAGGTGAAGGCACCTGCAGCTGACGCCGAGCGCAAGCTCGCCGCTGCCGCTGCGGAGGCCGAGCAGCCCACCGAGCGCGTCCTAATTGGCGAGGACGAGGCCGCCGATAGCGCAGATGTGGCTCAGAAGTCTGCCGCTAGGCCGGCTCAGTATTACACCTATACGCCCGCCGAGACCTCTGAGGAGTCCTGCGATGAGTAGCGAAGCAACCTGCCCCATCACGCTGACCGTTGCTGGTGACCCGCGTCTCGCTCGCCTTGTGCGCATGACGGCAGCCAATGTTGGCGCCCTGTGCTCCATGTCTGTAGATCGCATTGAGGACATCCGCATGGCTGCCGAGGAGGCTTTCATTTTTGGTTGCACCGCGGTCGACTGCGACGACATCACCATCAAATTCGATGTCGATGAGACCCACGTTGGCATGACTATTACCTTTGGCGATCAGGCTACGGTCGATGAAGACGACCAGGCTGCGGTGTATGCCGAGCTCATCCTCGCGAGCGTGTGCGACTCCTACGAAAAGACTGCGGCGCCCCTGACGCTTTCCCTCGACCTCAAGGCGGATATCTAATATGACCGAACGTTCCCGGAGCGGCAAGACCGCTTGGGACAAGGAGAAAACCCGCGAGCTGTTTCGCCGCTACAAGGAGACCGGTGATCCGGACGCCCGCGAGCAGCTCGTCATGTCCCATATGAACCTGGTAAGGTTTCTTGCCAACAAATTTAAGAATCGCGGCGAGCCACTCGACGACCTCATGCAGGTCGGCTATCTGGGCTTACTCAAGGCTATCGACCGCTTTGACCCCGAGCGCGGACTCGAGTTCACGACGTTTGCGACACCCACTATCCTGGGCGAGATCAAACGCCATTTCCGCGACAAGGGCTGGAGCGTACGCGTGCCGCGTCGTCTGCAGGAGCTCTCGGCCAAGGTCAACCAGGCTACTGACAAACTTACCAACGAGCTGCAGCGTTCGCCCAAGGTTGAGGAGATCGCTGAGTATCTAGATGTGACTGTCGACGAGGTCCTCGAGGCTATGGAATCGTCTTCGGCCTATACCTCGGTGCCTATCGAGGCTCCCGGCGCGTCCGACTCCGATGATGCCCCCTCGATTCTCGACCGCTATGCCGACGACGACAATGAGCTCGACTTTACCGATGACCGCTTGGTGATCGAGGAAGCCATCCGCGATTTCTCGCCGCGCGAGCGCGAGGTGATCGAGCTGCGCTTTGTGAAGGGCATGACCCAGATCGAGATCGCCAAGAAGCTGGGTATTTCTCAGGTGCAGGTTTCGCGTCTGCTGCGCCGCACGCTTAAGAAGATTCAGGACAAGATCGACCCCGACGGAGTGATGGTTCGTTCATGAGTGAGCACCCCCAACAAACCGATCGCGTGCTGCGCGACACCCGCATTCTGACGCTTCGCATTTGGGCTGTTGTCGGCTGCATTGTCATCGCCGCTGTCATCTTTAACCTTATGGGCATCCTGGCGCCGGTTATTGAGTTTCTCGCTGTTGGTTCCATCATTGCCTTTGTGATGTCCCCGATCACCAACTGGCTCGAGCACCATGGCGTGAATCGCGGCATCGGTTCGCTTATCGCGCTTATTGTTGTTGTTGCCGTACTCGTCGGTGTCGTTTGCATCTTGTCGCCGATTCTCTTTGGTCAGATCATGGAAGTCCTGAGCCGCCTGCCCGAGCAGCTTCGTGTTGCGGGTGGCGATCTCAATGAGATGATCTCGCATGCCAAGACGCTCAACAACACGCCGCTCAAGGAGTATTTGGACGATAATCTTTCGTCGCTGGTTACCGTGGCATCGAAGTATGTGTCTCAGATCGCTGCCGAGCTTGGCCGTGGTGTGTTCCCGCTCATCACCAATACGGCCTCGCAGCTGTTCGTTATCTTCCTTGGCCTGGTGCTTGCCTACTGGATGGCCTGCGACTACCCTCGCATGCACCACGAGATTTGCACCATCATCGGTCAGGAGAAGGAGACCTCGTACCGCTTTATGGTCGCCATCCTTTCTCGCTCTGTCGGCGGCTACATGCGCGGCATGGTCGTGACGTCTATCTGCGGTGGTTTCCTCGCCTTTATCGGTTTTATGATCATCGGTCATCCGTATGCGGCGCTCATGGCTATCTTTACCGGCATCATGCATTTGGTTCCGGTCGTCGGTCCTTGGGTGAGCGCAGCAATCGCCACAGTGCTCGGTTTCATGTTCAGCCCCATGTTGGCGTTATGGACGCTCATCGTGACGATGGTTGCGCAAAACGTCACCGATAACGTGATTTCGCCTAAGGTCATGCAGAGCTCGGTGCAGGTGCATCCCATCATGAGCCTCACGGCACTCGTTATTGGCTCGGCACTCATGGGCCCCATCGGCATGATTATTGCCATCCCGCTTTGTGCGGCCCTCAAGGGTATCTTCGTGTACTACTTCGAGAATGAGACCGGCCGTCAGCTTGTGGCCTATGACGGCGCCGTGTTTAAGGGCACGCCGTACCGCGATGCCGATGGCAACCCGGTCGCCGCCTACGACGCGCTCGGCGACGACACCTTCATCTACGAGTCCGAGCTCATCGGCAACGAGACTGCGCCCGAGGCCAAGGCCATGCCCAAGCCCGAGCTCGATAATCCCTGGATTAAGCTTTCGGGTCTGCAACCCGATGCCACGGGCTTCTTCAAGAACCCCTTCGCCAAGGACGATGACTCCAACTCAGACGACGACACCAAAACCGGCATCGACGGCTCCATGGACGATGACGACAACTAGCGGGGTAATTCGGGTTAACATTCATACGCGCTAACATGCAATTTCGCTGAAGGGCCGGCATTGTGCCGGCCCTCTTTTTTGCACTTGCGCGGCGGGATGGTAATATCGTTACGTTTGAACTGTTTCGATGTGAAACCGAGGAGATTCCCTCTATGAGTGCTGACTACCCGTCAATGACTACGGCCGAGATCCGCTCCAAGTTCCTCAACTTCTTTGAGGAGCGCGGTCTTAAGCTCTATCCTTCT
>CAUCXP010000185.1 GCA_958446785.1 uncultured Collinsella sp.
GAGGGCTATACCGTGATTGATATGTGGGAGGTCGTGCGATGATCTACCTGGATAACGCGGCGACGACCATGCACAAGCCGCAGACGGTCATCGATGCCGTGACGCAGGCGATGTGCTCGCTCGGCAATGCCGGGCGCGGCGCCACGTCGGGTGCCCTCGATGCCGCTCGTACGATTCACGGTTGCCGTGCCAAGCTCGCGCGCCTTTTAGGTTGCCCGAGGGCGGACCATGTGTGCTTTACGCCCAACTCTACGGCGGCGCTCAACACCGCCATCTGTGGCGTGGTGCGCCCCGGCGACCGCGTGGTCACGACGGTGCTCGAGCACAACTCCGTGCTACGTCCGCTCAATCGCTTGGCGGCAGAGCAGGGTGTGACGGTTGAGCATGCGGGTTGCGACGCGAACGGCGCGCTCGACTACGACGAGCTCGAGCGGCTAGTCACGCCCGGTACGCGTGCCGTGGTGGTGACGCACGCCTCAAATGTGACCGGCAACGCGGTCGACATTGCGCGCGTGGCGGCCATGGCCCATGCGGCCGGTGCGCTGGTGATCGTCGATGCCTCTCAGTCTGCCGGCACGGCGCGTATCGATATGCATGCCATGGGGCTCGACATTGTGTGCTTTACCGGCCACAAGGGGCTCATGGGACCCCAAGGCACCGGCGGCCTGGCCGTGGCGGAGGGCGTTGACGTGTCTCCGTGGGCCATGGGCGGCACGGGCGTGCACAGCTTTGACCCACTGCAGCCACTTGAGTGGCCCACGCGTCTTGAGGCGGGCACGCTCAACGGCCACGGCATCGCGGGACTTTCTGCCGGTCTCGACTTTATCGAGGCGCAAGGCGGGGTCGAGGCGATTGCGGCGCATGAGCGCTCGCTTGCAGAGCGCTTCCTCGCCGGTGCTCGCGAAATCTCCGGCATTGCGCTCTACGGTGCGTTTGACCAGCCCGTGCGCTCGGCGATCGTCTCACTCAACGTGGGTGATATCGACTCGGCCGAGATCTCGGACGCGCTCATGCAAGGGTGGGGGATTGCGACGCGCCCCGGTGCCCATTGCGCTCCGCTCATGCACCGTGCGTTAGATACCGAGCGCCAGGGTGTCGTCCGCTTCTCGTTTGGGTATTTCAACACGACCGAAGAAGTCGACACGGCTATCGATGCTCTGCGCAATTTAGCCTGCTAAAGCTGCTGGACCGTTTATACTTGCGGGACGGGTATTTTGCCCGTCCCGTTTTTGTTTCGACCCGAAAGGTGTGCCTATGGCTTCATCCGCCCCGCGCGGTCTGCGTTCCGACCATGTCGTTACCGTCGGCATTGCGCTGTTCTCGATGCTCTTTGGCGCCGGTAACCTCATTATTCCGCCGCTGCTGGCGCTGCAGGCAGGTTCTGCCACGCCGGTTGCCATGATCGGCTTTTTGATTGCCGCTATCGGTCTGCCCGTTATGGGATTTATCGCCGTCGCGCTCGCTGGCACGGCCCGAGAGCTGGCCGGGCGTGTGCATCCTAAGTTTGGCGAATTCTTCGTTGCGGCGGTCTACCTGGCCATCGGTCCGTGCCTGGCCATTCCGCGCACAAGCTCTACGGCGTTCGAAATGCTGGTGCCGCTGCTACCCGAGGGCGTTTCGCTCGGCACGGCACGTCTGGTGTTTGCCATCGGGTTCTTCGTCGTCGCGTTTGCGCTCACGCTACGTCCAGGCGTCATCACGCGCGTGCTCGGCCGCATTACGGGCCCTGCGCTCATTGCGCTCATCGTGCTGGTCGTGGGTGCTGCCGTGATCTCGCCGCTGGGACCGGCTGCCGCGCCGCAGGCCCCTTACGATGCAGGCGCCGCTGTGCAGGGCTTTCTGACTGGCTATCAGACCATGGACCTGCTCGCGTCACTTGCCTTCGGCATCATCATCGCCGAGACCATCCACGAGCTGGGTGTTACCGATGACAAGCGCGTGGCCTTCGAGATCTCGCGTTCCGGTGTTATCGCCGGCGTGCTCATGGCCATCATCTACTGCGGCTTGGGCCTTGCCGGTATGCAGCTCGGCACCGTGATGCCCGACGCTACCAACGGCGCCGCCATCCTCGCCCGTTCGGCCTCCATGCATTTTGGGCTTGCCGGCACGGTCGTGGTCTTCGCCATCTTCTTCCTTGCCTGCATGAACGTGTGCATCGGCCTCATCAGCTGCTGCTCGCGTTACTTCTGCGAGACGTATGTGGTCGAAGGGGGAGCGGAGGCCTCCGAGGAGGCCATGCGCCGTCCCTTTGCGGTTCTCGCCTTTGTGTTCGCAGCGTTTTCGTGCGTGCTCTCCAACGTGGGTCTCGACGTGATCCTCATGTTCTCGGTGCCTATGCTCAACGCTTTGTACCCCGTTGCCATTGTGCTGGTGCTTATGGGCCTGGTGCACGGCTTTTGCGACGCTCATCCGCAGGTGTGGGTCTGGGTCGGCGGCGTCGTTGCTGTGCAGAGTGTGATCACCTCGGTCCGCGATGCGTTCTTTGCGGGCACGTGGCTGCCGTTTGATGCGCTACCCCTTGCAGACATCGGTGCCGCGTGGGCGCCGGTCGCCGTAGTTGCCTTTGTGATCGGTCTGCTCCACAGCAAGTTTGTTGCACATTCGAGGAGCTAGGGTTTCTGCGCTTGCACAGGCGGGGAGTCTCCCCTATAATTTCCTTCGCTTTGGGACACGCAAGGTTTAGACCTTAGCTGCTCAACACCTTCGGGACGTGGCGCAGTTTGGTAGCGCGCCTGCTTTGGGAGCAGGATGTCGCAGGTTCAAATCCTGTCGTCCCGACCATATCTTGCGGGCGTAGTTCAATGGTAGAACCCCAGCCTTCCAAGCTGATGACGCGGGTTCGATTCCCGTCGCCCGCTCCATAAGAATTGTTTTAACGGCTTTGGTTTCCTTTGGGGATCAGAGCTGTTTTCGTTTACGCGCCGGGCGACGGGAATCGAACCCGCCAGGGTGCGGAGCTGAGAAAATGCGTGAGCATTTTCCAGCGCAGCACGCAAGGGCCGAAGGCCCGCAGCGAAACAAGGATTTGCTTCGCAAATCCTTGGACTTCCCGTCGCCCGCTCCACAAGATAGATGAATGGCTCTGCTTCCTTTTGGGAACAGAGCCATTTTCATAAGTGTGCCGGGTGACGGAAATCGATCCCGCACCGCAACTTAGGAGGGGATGGGGCTAGCTGCGGGGGCGGTGGCGGAGCTTGTCGATGGTGGAGTCGATGCTGCGGCTGCGGGCTTCGGCTGCGGTTTGGCGCTTGCGGCGGTAATCGATCATGCCTTGGATGATGGGCTTGCCAAAGCTCACGACATCATCGTTGTAGATGGCGGTTCGGGCTGCGAGGAGGCAGTCGGTAAAGTCCATATGGGTCTTGCCAAAGAGTTTGATGGCAAGGGCGACAACGGTGGGCTCGTCGACCATGACGTCATCGAGCAGCCTTTTCATGGCCGCAGCAATCTCAACGCGGGGAACCTTATAGACGTCGCGCAGCGTGACCACGACGCGCGTGATGATTTCGGGGTAGACACGAGCGGTGCGGGTGGCGATGACCTTGGCGGCGCGCGGTGACAGAACTTCGTCGTCGTCAAGCAGGTAGCGTAGGATGACGGTCTCGTCGATGATGGTGCTACTCATGGATATCTACTTCCTCGGGACCCAAAATCGAATCGTCGCTTTCTGTAGCAAGGTATTCAATCCAGACATTGCGCTCCTTGGAGCGGCGATTGGGGTCCCCATATGCTTTGAGCGATCCATAGGCGGCGGTGCCGTCCTTTGAGCGCACGGCGACCGGCTGAAAGGGGAGCTTGCGCATCAAAATGCTCTGCGCGACAAATAGACGTACGGCCTCGGCGAGCGATGTGCCCATGGCGTCGTAGAGACGTTCGGCATGCTGCTTGTCTTCCTCGCGAATGCGCACCTGCAGGATGGCTCGTTTTTGAGTCGATGACATCACTGGCCCCCTTAATGAGCGTGCAATATAGTCGGTCAAATGCGGCATGTGCCGATACTTGAGCATCTTATAACGATTACTTTATTTCACTCAAGTTGATAACCATTAACACGAATACAAGCGT
>CAUCXP010000186.1 GCA_958446785.1 uncultured Collinsella sp.
AGGGCGGAGGCGGGGCATTCCCCGCCTCTTACACCACATCTCTGCGCGCTACCGGACACAGTTTCCGGTTGAGCTGTCTAACGGAAACTGTGCCCCAGAATGAGCGCTCAAAACGGGCCGGGCTTTCCACAGCAACTGTCTGGCGGAAAGCCCGGCCCAGTTTCCTACAGCGAGTCTCTCTGAACGAGCTGCATGTGCATGACGGTGGTGGTGGGCTCGGCACCCTTGATCATGTCGAGCGCAATGTTGGCGGCCATGTGGCCTTCTTCGCGCAGGGGCTGGCGGACGGTCGTGAGTGCGGGGACGCAGCACGTCGCAATCTCGTGATCGTCGAAGCCGACGACAGAAACTTCCGCCGGAACAGATAGGCCTGCCTCGTTGAGTGCGGTGATGACGCCAGCCGCGATACGGTCCGATCCGCAGAGCACGCCATCGAAAGCAATCTTGCGCGCGAGGATCTGGCGCATGGCCTGATAGCCGTCTCCGCTGTTCCAGCCGGTATAGATAACGTTTGCGTCTGGGAGGTCTTCGCCCAAGACGGCGCGGTAGCCGCGCAGGCGGTCGACAACAGCGGGGTTGTCTTGCGGTCCCAACACGGCGACGATATCTTTGCGCCCGCGCTCCTTCATGGCGTGTGCCGCAAAGCGTCCGCCCTCTTCGTCGTCAGAGTAGACCGTCGAGAACACATCGCGATAGGGGTGGCCCTCGAGCTGGCCGCACAACACGGTGGGTACGCCCAGCTCGCGCAGCACCTCGAGCAGCTCGCTGCCCTTGTAGGGGGAGACGTCGATCACGGCGTCGAACGAGCGGCGCTCAAAGTGCTCGCGTGCGCGGTTGCGCTCATGCGTAGAAGACGCCTGCAAGATAACGGGCAGATAGGACGACTCCGACAGTTCCTCGGTAATACCGCTCAAAAACTCGCTATAGGTGGGGTCGCTGAAGAGTTCACTCAGGGGCTCGGTCACGAGCACGGCGATGATTTCCGTGCGCCCGACAGCGAGCGCTCGGCCACGGGCATTGGGGACAAAATTGACTTTCTTGGCCGCCGCACGGACGCGCTTTTTGGTTTCCTCGCTAATGCGGGGCGAATCGTTGAGGGCGCGCGATGCCGTGGAGCGCGACACGCCGGCAGCTGCGGCAACCTCGGCAAGCGTAGGTGCGGTGCGAACTGGTTGGGTCATGGCGTCTCCTGGAAAATGCGGTCGATGTTGTCACTGATACGGGCTGGTGCGGATACAGCTTACTATAGTGCACCTGAACAGCGTTCATGATATCCGGTGACAGGTGTCGTTTTGCAACCAAGCCGCAATCGAATACGTCTCGTGTGGGTGAGATATCAGCGGGCGTGGCGGTTGCCTACGAGCTTAAGAACGATGTTTTGCGCTGAGTTTCGATACTCAGGGTGACATAAGTGTCGCAGCTGTACAACCGGTTGCACCGTTAATCCGACCAAATCGACCGTTCAGCGGACAACCGGTTGCACAATTTTTTGCATCGCCCGTAAGATAAGGACAACCGGTTGCACAAGAATCACTACGATGACGAAGGAGCATCACCATGGACGCCATTAACGATTGGGAAAACCAAGCGCTCACCCACAGGAACCGCCTGGCACCCCATGCGTACTTTATGGGTTACGAGACCGCCGATCTCGCCGCTACGTACAGCCGCGAGCTGTCGCGCGGGTTTGTCCAGCTGTCCGGCTCGTGGCAGTTCCGCCTCTTTGAGGGGCCTGCTGCCGTTTCCAACGAGGAGCTCTCCACGTACGAGCCCGAGTGGGATCACGTGGAGGTTCCGCACCTGTGGCAGGTGGATGGCTATGGCAACCTTGCCTACACCGACGAGGGTTTCCCGTTCCCGGTGGATCAGCCGTTCGTTCCCTCCGACGACCCCACGGGCGTCTACCAGCGCATCGTCAACCTTCCCGCCGTGCCTGCCGGCGCTCGCGAGATCATTCGCTTTGACGGCATCGAGAGCTATGGTGAGCTGTACGTCAACGGTCAGTTTATCGGCATGACCAAGGGTTCGCGCCTGTCTGCCGAGTTTGACGTGACCGACGCGCTCGTCGAGGGCGACAACCTGTTTGCGGTCAAGGCTCTGCAGTACAGTGATGGCAGCTATATCGAGGATCAGGACATGTGGTGGGCCTCGGGCATCTTCCGCGATGTGTACCTTATGCAGCGTCCCGCCGCGCACCTGGTCGACTTTAGGTTCCGCACGCACCGCGAGGGCGATGCCGCTCTGATCACGCTCGATACGGTGGCCGAGGGCGCTACCCGCGTTGTGTATACGCTCAGCGATGGCGGAAACGTGGTGGCTACGGGTGAGTGCGTCGACGGCCATGCCGAGTGCAGCGTTGCCGATGCCCACTTCTGGAATCCCGAGGACCCCTTCCTCTATGACCTTACGTTTGAGGTCTACGATGGCGACGAGGCCAGCGAGTACGTTCCGCATCGCCAGGGCCTTGCCGAGGTGACGGTCGAGGGCAATCATATCTACCTCAACGGCACCTACTTTAAGATGCATGGCGTCAACCGCCACGATCACGACGATCACAAGGGCCGCGCCGTGGGCCTCGATCGCATGCGCCGCGACCTGGAGCTCATGAAGCGGCACAACATCAACGCGGTGCGCACCTCTCACTATGCCAATGACCCGCGCTTCTACGAGCTGTGTGATGAGTATGGCATCATGCTGGTCGCCGAGACCGATATGGAGAGCCACGGCTTCGAGAATATCGGCAACATCGCCCTGGTCACCGACGATCCGGCATGGGAGCCGGCCTACGTCGACCGCATTGAGCGCCTGGTGATGCAGGAGCGCAACCACGCCTGCATCATTATGTGGTCGATGGGCAACGAGAGCGGCTATGGCTGCAACATCCGCGCGATGTACGCCAAGGCTCACGAGCTCGATGATCGTCCGGTCCATTATGAGGAGGACCGCAACGCCGATACCGTCGACGTTATCTCCACGATGTACTCCCGTGTTTCGCAGATGAACGACTTTGGCGAGCACCCATTCCCCAAGCCGCGCATCAACTGTGAGTACGGTCACTCCATGGGCAATGGTCCCGGAGGCCTGTCCGAGTACCAGGAGGTCTTCGATCGTTGGGATTGCATCCAGGGCCAGTTCATTTGGGAATGGTGCGACCACGGTTTGGCTGCTGTGACCGAGGACGGCGTTGCCTACGATATGTATGGTGGCGACAACGGCGATTACCCCAACAACAGCAACTTCTGCATCGATGGCATGGTGTTCCCCTGGCAGCAGCCGAGTCCGGGCCTTACCGAGTACGGCCAGGTTATCTGCCCGGTCCGCATGGCTTATGACGCCGAGGCAGGCGAGCTGACCGTCACCAACAAGCGTTGGTTCACCACCCTCGAGGATGTCTGCCTGTCGGCCGAGACCCTGGTGGACGGCGACGTGGTCTGCCGCAAGACGCTCATGCCCGGCGCGGTTGCCCCCGGCGAGTCCGTCCAGCTGCCACTGGTGATTCGCGAGGCCGCAGTGGGCGAGACCCTGCTGACCGTGCGCGCCTACACCATGGCCGCTCACGTCTGGTGCGAGCCGATGTTCCAGCTGGGCGCTAGCCAGTTTGCCATCGCAAACCATCCGGCGCCGACCATCGTGGCCCCCGCTCGTCCTGAGCTTACGGTTGAGGAGACCGAGCAGGAGATCCGCATCCACTCCCTCAACGGCGAGCTGACCTTCAGCAAAGTCAACGGTACCGTGAGCGAGTGGAAGGCATCCGGCCGCGACGTCATGGCCTCTGGTCCCCAGGTTGGTTTTTGGCATCCGCTCGTCGATAACCATGCCCAGGAGTATGACTCACTGTGGAAGGACAACTTCATCGATGTGATGCAGACGTCTACCCGCAAGGTTTCTTGGAAGCAGGATGGCAATGCGGTCGTCGTTACCGTGAGCCAGCGTATCGCTCCTCCCGTCCGCGCGTTCGGCATGCGCGTCGAGCTCGTCTACACCGTGCTTCCGAGCGGTCGCGTCGACCTCAAGGTTTCCGGCGAGCCCTACGGCGATTACTCG
>CAUCXP010000187.1 GCA_958446785.1 uncultured Collinsella sp.
ATGGCCTTGGCATACGAGCGCGAAAGGCTGCAGTAGTTGGTACGCATGATCTCGCCCACGGTGTGCGGGATCGGCTCGCCGCCCTCGGCACAGGCCTGCTTAATCTCCTGGATCATGGAGTCGGGGGCCAGGAAACGGTCGTCGTCGACATCGACATACGCCTCGAAGGGCTCAGCCTCGCGGCAGAGCGTACGGAGCTCGTCAAAGCCAACCTTATGATCCATGAGAGCCTTGTGCGAGGTCTTGCCCTCGACATAGTCTACGCCGTTGATCTCGCGACGGACGGACTGGTTCATCCACAAGCCCATGATGTTCTTGAGGAAGCGATAGCGCTTGAGGTAGCCGCCCTCATTGGTAAAGTTCTGCTTGCGGGCGAACTCGCTGGTGATAGCGTGCTGGTTCTCAACGCCCAGCAGGCTCCACGTTCCGCTCGAGATGTAGACGGCGTTGTCATCCTTGGCGGGAACGGCCAGGAAGGCAGAGCCAGTGTCGTGCGTGGCAGGCAGCACCACGGTCGCGGAGTAACCGATCTTCTCGGAGATGTCGGCCGTGAGCTCGCCGAGCACGGCGCCGGGCATGGTCGGCTCCAGGAAGATGCTCTGGGGAATACCAAAGCGCGAAAGGATCTCGGTGTCCCACGTGCACTTCTCGGCGTCGAGCATGCCGGTAGTGCTCGCGTTGGTGTACTCGTTGGCCTTGATGCCGGTCAGACGCCAGTTGAGATAGTCGGGGATCATCAAGAAGGTACGAGCTGCCTCGAGCTGCTCGGGATGCTCGTTCTTGAGGGCGAGCAGCTGATAGAGCGTGTTGAAAGGCTGACGCTGAATGCCGGTGCGGGCATAGACCTCGGCCGGATCCATAATTTGGTCGGCAACTTCGTAGATGCCGTCAGTGCGGGCATCGCGGTAGGCGACCGTATCACCGACGATCTTGTTGTGCTCATCGAGCAGCACGAAATCAACACCCCAGGTATCGATTCCGATGGTGGCCGGAGCCTGTCCGGTCTGATCCTTGACGGCGCGCAGGCCTGCGACAACATGGTCGAACAGAGCCTCAACGTCCCAGCAGTCGTGGCCGTCTACGCGCTTTTGCTCGTTATCGAAGCGGTAGACCTCCTGGTAGGACATCTTGCCGTCCTCGATCCAGCCGGCAAGAACGCGACCGCTCGAGGCACCGATATCGACCGCTGCGTACTGCTTGGACTCGATGCGACTCTCCATGTGCTCTCCCCTTATTGAAGCGCTTCATTTACAGTTTTCATTATTATTTGAACCGTTTCAATTTCAATATGAGTCAACTTTAGTCCGGCGAGCGGTTGTTATCAATCGGTAAGCGGTAGTTTTTGGGTTAAAAACTCTTCTAAACAAAAGGATGCGGCCACCCACACTTAGCGGTTGGCCGCATCCTTAAAATGCTATTGAAATGATTCACATGCGAACGCTAACACACGGCCTTGACCGCCGCCGTCAGATCGAACAGCGTATCGAGCACAGCCTCGCAGCCATCCACCACGTCCTGCGGCAGCGGCACGATGTCGGGAACGGCAAAGACGTGGCAGCCGGCCGTGATACCCGAGACGCAGCCGTTGCGCGAATCCTCGACCACGGCGCACTCCTCGGGAGCAAAGCCCGCGCGCTCGCAGGCGAGCAGGTACATCTCGGGGTCGGGCTTGCCGTGCGCGACGTCCTCGCCGCAGGTCACCGTCTCAAACTTGTCAAAGAGGCCGACCGTCTTAAGGTTGCGCTCGGCGGTAACGTGGCGCGACGACGTCGCGAGGCCCACGTGATAGCCCGCAGCCAGCAGCTCGCCTAGGCACTCGGCAGCGCCAGCCTTAAGCTCCAGATCGGTCTTGACCATCTCGTCGCGAATCTCCTTATGGCGACGATAGATTGCCTCAGCGGTTTCGCTGCTGTCGTAATGCTCCTCAAGGATGCCCATGACATCGGGCAGCGTACGACCGATAAACTGATGGATCAGCGCATCATCAATCGCGAATCCCAGCTCGGCCGCGCCCGCCTTCCACGCCTTGATACCCAAACGCTCGGTGTCGACCAGCGTTCCGTCCATGTCAAAAATAACGGCCTTGATCATATCGGTCCCCCATCTCTTCGCGCTGCTGTACTCCCGCAACTTTACCGCACCTGTAAACTTGTATATAACGTATATAGCATATTGCACTTTCGTTACATAGATAGAAGTCTTATGACAAGCGGCTCGGTAGGATTATAGTTTTCGACCGAGTACTCAACGGCAAGGATCGATTCATGCTTTCAGACACCACCGCACCTGCAGAGGGGCTTCAGGACAAACTCACAGCGCTCGAGCAGCTGCTTTTGGCATACGGACGCGTCGCCATCGGCTTTTCCGGTGGCGTCGACAGCAGCTTTTTGGCCGCAGTCTGCGCCCGCATCATGCCCGCCAGCACGCTTCTCGTTCACCTCACCACGCCGCTCATCGGCACGCCCGAGCAGGCTTCGTTTGAGCGGGCGATTGACGGGCAGGCCGATGAGGGGCCGCATTTTAAGCTCCCCGTGCTCAACCTCTCGGTCGATCAACTGCAGCTCCCCCAGGTAGCCTGCAACGACGCCGACCGCTGCTACCACTGCAAGCGCGCCGGCTTTACCGCCATCGTCAACCACGCCAGGTCGCTGGGCTTTCCCACCGTCATCGACGGCAGCAACGCAAGCGACCGCAGCGACTACCGCCCCGGCATGCGCGCCGCCCAGGAGCTCGGCGTGCGCTCGCCGCTTATGGAGGTCGGCTTTACCAAGGACGAAGAGCGCGAGCTGCTGCGCGCCTGGGGCTATCCCGTCTGGAACCTGCCGGCAGGAGCCTGTCTGGCCACGCGCGTCCCCACGGGCGAGGAGCTCACACGCGAGAAGGTCGATGTGATTCGCGCCTGCGAGGACTACCTGCACGACCTTGGCCTGGACCAGGTCCGCGCGCGCTTGGTCGGCGGCTGCATGCATATCGAGGCCGCGCCGGCAGACGTTGCCAAGATTGCCGCCCTCGGCAACACCGCGGTCAACGACGGGGGCAAGGCCCCGCTTCCCGCCGCCATCGAATCTGCCCTGCACAACCTAGGCTGCGGCCATATCTCCCCCGAGGTCACCCCCTACATCCACGGCAACATGAACCTTTAGGTTACGCCGTTTTACAAACGGCGTAACCGCTCGGCGCTGCGCAGGCCCCGGGCACGGCAAACTGACGTTCAACTTCACGGGCGCGACCAAAAGGTCAGCGCCCGCTTGTTTCACGCCACCTTGCCGCACCCGGAACCTGCTCGCTCGCTTATGCTCAACCTGAACTACATAAATTGTCGCCAACCTGCCAAAAAGGGACAGGTTTATTTTGGCAGGTTTTATCTGGGGAAACGCAGACAAGGCCGCGACACCTATATGGCGTCGCGGCCCTGTTCTATTTATGCCAGCACGTACTGATACGTATCTCCCATGGGGACAAAAGTAACCAGCAGACCTGCGCCAGCGTCCCCGAGCGCGGCGGGCAGCCATTTCGCCATATACTCCATGCCCGGCTCCTCGCCATTAAAGTGACCCATATGGATTGCGCATTTTCCCTGACCGAGCATTGCGGCGTCGCGGATGTACTCGCTCACCGTAAAGTCGATAAACTCCATGGTCAAAATGCAATCGATGCCTTCGGAGTCGATATGGGCAATCTCGTCGTTATCTCGCCCCATGATGTGCATTGGAATCTCGACATTGCGGACGAGCGCGTCACCGTCGCCGATCAAGCGCGTCCCGTTTAATCCAAGCTTGTGTACGAGCGCCTGCGCAAGATCGCGGGCCGGCGTTGGCTCAATGCGGTACCTCATGAATGTCTCGTCTACCGCGGAGCCAAGCCAGTCCATCTTGACCGCGAATCCGTAAAAGATGCCGTCGACCATCGAACCGTCCGAGGCGAGCGGCACACCCGAGTGGATATAGTCATGGCAACGCCAGACCGCGCCACCCCATTCGTCAAGCAAAGCGCACTTTGCCTCAAAGGTCTTGTTCC
>CAUCXP010000188.1 GCA_958446785.1 uncultured Collinsella sp.
GTGAACTACAACAATAACCGGAACAGTAATCCGCGGAGAAGATATTGAAGTATTAGGTATTAAGTATTAGCGCGGCGATGTTGTTCGCTGCATGAGGTTTTGCACTTGCGGTCTAATACTTATACCTAATACCTATTACCTATTACTTAATACTTAAAAAAATGGCTTCATTTGTAATTGAAGGAGGACATCGGCTGGGCGGGGACATTCATCCGCAGGGAGCCAAAAACGAAGTTTTGCAGATTATCTGTGCCACGTTGCTGACTGCTGAAGAAGTGACTGTGAACAATATACCTGACATTCTGGATGTCAATAACCTGATTCAGCTCATGCGGGAGATGGGGGTAACAGTTGCAAAGGAAGACATTGATACTTATAGTTTTAAGGCAGAGAATGTCGATCTAGCCTATCTGGAGAGCGATGAGTTCCTGAAAAAGTGTTCCAGTCTTCGGGGTTCGTTTATGGCACGCCGGCAAAGCGCGCATCCGCTCGGCGGGGGAGCGCGTGGGGCGTGGAAGCGCATCGCCTGCGTTATCGTGATCGGCCTTGCCCTGCAGGTGGTCGTTGGCTACGTGACCGACGCCGTGCTGTCGCTGTTGCCCGAGGCTGCGGCCGACTACAGCGAGCTTGTCGAGGAAACAGGCATGGGCGACACCAGCTATCTCGCCGTCCTGACTACGGTGCTCGGCGCCCCATTTTGTGAAGAGCTGCTGGTACGCGGCATTATTTTTGAGTTCTCGCTCCGAGCGTTTAATCCGCAGTGCCGCCCACTTTGGAAGCGCCGGCGTCGTGCGGGTGCGCAGGACGGCGCCATGGTGCCCTGGGCGGCCCCGAGCACGTGGGGTATCACCGCGGCGATTGTGCTGCAGGCGGCAATCTTCGGTTTTATGCACATGAACTGGGTGCAAGGTTGCTACGCGGGTGCCGCTGGCCTCATCTTTGGTTGGGTGCTCGTGACGACCGGAAAGCTCCGCTACACGATCCTGCTGCACTTCGCCTTTAATGCCGGGTCGTATCTCATGACGTTGCTCTGGTTTGTGAACACGCCGTTCGACGTGGCAATTACGGTCGCTATCGCCGGCGTCATCCTCGTTGAGGCAATGCGGTCGCTGCGCAGCGCGTGTGGGATGGACGCAGCGAGCGCACCGCTGCCCTAGTTGCGGCGTCCGCCTCCGTTGGCGCCTTGACGTCCCTGAGCTGCACGGTTGCGGCCGGCGGTGTTCTGCGCGCGCGACATGCCGCCGTGCCCCTTGCTGCCTTTGGGTCCCTTGCCGCCAGCACCACCGTGCGGTTTGCCGCCCTTCTTGCCGGTGCCATGCCCGCCGCCGGCAGACGTCTCGCCCGGGCGCGGCGGCACGGGACGAATCAGGCAATGCTTGGTGTAGCCGATCAGGTCGCGACGGCCGGCCTTTTCCAGCGCCTCGCGCACGAGCTTGTAGTTCTCGGGCTTGCGGTATTGGATGAGCGCACGCTGCATGGCCTTCTCGTGTGGGTCGCGTGCCACGTAGATCGGCTTCATGGTGCGTGGGTCCACGCCGGTGTAGTACATGCAGGTCGACATGGTGGACGGCGTGGGGTAGAAGTCCTGCACCTGCTCGGGCATGTAGCCCATGTCGCGCACGGCCTCGGCAAGGTCCACGGCTTCCTTCATCGTTGAACCGGGGTGGCTCGAGATCAGGTACGGCACCACATACTGTTTAAGTCCGTATTCGCGGTTCAGGCGTTCAAATTTACGGCAGAACGCGTCGTAGACGGCGCGGCTCGGCTTGCCCATCACGGAGAGCACCGCGTCGCTCACGTGCTCGGGTGCTACACGCAGCTGGCCCGAGACGTGATGCTCCAGCAGCTCGCGCAAAAACTCGTCCGAGGCGTCGGCCATGGTGTAGTCAAAGCGGATGCCGCTGCGCACGAAGACCTTCTTGACGCCCGGCAGCTGGCGCAGATCGCGCAGCAGCTGCGTGTAGCCGCTCTCGTCGACCACCATGTTCTTGCACACACTCGGCCACAGACAGCGCTTGTTCTTGCACACGCCGTGCTTGAGCTGTTTGTCGCAGGCAGGGCGGCTAAAGTTTGCCGTCGGTCCGCCCACGTCGTTGATATAGCCCTTAAACTCGGGATCGCGCGTGAGCAGCTCGGCCTCGCGTATGATCGAGTCGTGGCTGCGCATCTGCAACACGCGGCCCTGGTGGAAGGTGAGGGCGCAAAACGAGCACTCGCCAAAACAGCCGCGGTTGGAGCTAATGGAAAACTTGATCTCTGCAAAGGCCGGCACGCCGCCTGCCGCGTCGTAGTCGGGATGCCAATCGCGTGCGTAGGGGAGCTCGGCCACCTCGTCCATCTCATCGGTCGTTAACGTCGCCGATGGCGGGTTCTGTACCACATAGACGCTGTTGGGGTAGGGCTCTACCAGGCGATGTCCGGTGATGGGGTCCATATTCTGCTGCTGCACGTTAAAGCTGCGCGCGTAGTTGAGCTTGTCGGCGGAAAGGTCGTCCCAGCTGGGCAGCAGGTCGTAGTCGTAGACCTCGTCGAGCGAGCTGGTGCGGTAGACGGTGCCGTTGATATAAGTGATCTGGTCGACGGGCAGCCCGGCATCGAGCGCGTCGGCGATCTCGACGATGGCGTGCTCGCCCATGCCGTAGATGAGGATGTCGGCGCCCGAGTCGAGTAGTACCGAGCGCTTGAGCTTGTCCTGCCAGTAGTCGTAGTGGGCCAGGCGGCGCAGGCTCGCCTCGATGCCGCCGATGATGATGGGGGCGTCCTTGAACGTCTGACGGATAAGGTTGCCGTAGACCGTGACGGCACGATTGGGGCGGTGCCCCTCCTCGCCACCAGGGGTATAGGCGTCGGTGTGGCGGCGGTGCTTGGTCACCGAATAGTGGTTGACCATGGAGTCCATGTTGCCGGCGCTGACGAGGAAGCCCAGGCGCGGCTCGCCGAGCACCGTGATGCTGGCGGGGTCGGTCCAGTCGGGTTGGCAGATAATGCCCACCTTATAACCGTGTGCATCAAGGACGCGGCTGACGATGGCCATGCCAAAGCTGGGATGGTCCACGTAGGCGTCGCCACAGATGTAGACGAAGTCGCACTGGTCCCAGCCGCGCGCGTTCATGTCGGCGCGGCTGACGGGGAGGAACTTATCGCGACCCGGACGCCAGGGGCGTGAGGGCGCTGCCTGGGTGTGCGTGGTGTGCCCACCCTGCGCCTTACCGCCGCGCCTTTGCTGCTGGCCCTGTTTGTCCTGCTGACTGCGCTGGTTGTTCTGAGCGTGCTGAGGCTTTTTTGCCACGATCCCTCCCGGTGTTTGTATGCTGCACGTAATTGTAACCAGTCTTTTTGGGACGGGGCTAAAAAGACTGGTGGAGTACACGAGGTCTCGGGTGTCGGTGCCGCGCCCGCCGTTTGTTTCCAGACTGTGTATCTGCGCGTTGGAGAACCCGTCTCGCGCGCACGCCATGTTGTCAATGGGTTACAGTATGAACGGCGGCTATGTTTCCGCCAACGCACGAGAGAGTCGTCAACAAGGAGGATGCACGACGATGCAGCGTGCCAAACAGATATCGGAGTCCATTGAGCTGGGCATCATCTTGGCGCTCGCCGGTGGCTTTATGGATGTGTATTCGTACATTGGGCGCGACCATGTTTTCGCCAACGCGCAGACGGGCAACATCCTGCTGGTGGGCGTGAGCATCTCGGAGGGCAATTGGGCACTTGCGGGGCGTTACTTCTTCCCTGTGGTTTCGTTTGCTGTGGGCATTATGCTTGCCGACCTGGTACACGAGCGTTTTGGCAGCGTGATCCACTGGCGTCAGGTGACGGTGTTCTTTGAAGCCGTCATCTTGCTGGGCGTGAGTTTTATTCCCGGTGGCGATTTCAACCTGCTCGCCAACTGCCTCACTTCGTTTGCCTGCGGTATGCAAGTCGAGAGCTTCCGCAAGATCCACGGTCACGGCATCGCTACGACCATGTGCATCGGCAACTTGCGCAACGCGCTGCAAAACGTGGACGATTACAT
>CAUCXP010000189.1 GCA_958446785.1 uncultured Collinsella sp.
TCACCAAGACCAACGCTTTGAATGCCGGCATGAGCCGTGTGATTAAAAAGCTCAAGAACAAGGACATCCTCATCATTCCCATCACGATGACGTTGCTGTCCATTTGCGGCACCACGTTTGGTATGTCTGAGGAAGCCCTGCCGTTCTATGCCATCTTCATTCCCATCATGATGGGTATCGGTTATGACTCGATGACGGCATTCATCATCTGCTTCCTTGGTCCTAACCTGGGATATTGCGCTTCGACCATCGACCCGTTTAATGTTTTGATCGCCCAGGGCATCATTGGCATCGAGGGCAATCCGCAACTGTGGCTGCGCGCCGTTTCTTGGGTCATTTTCACTGCCGTCGGTATCGCATGGGCCATGCGCTACGCCATGCGCGTCAAGAAAAACCCCGAGTCGTCCATTACGTACGAGGACGATAAGCTCAAGCGTATCGAGTTTTCCGTGACCGATGCCTCCGTCGAGGAAGAGTTCACTATCCGTCAGAAGCTCGTGCTTATCGATTTTGCTTGCGGTATGGGCATTATCGTCTGGGGTCTTGTTACCCAGGGTTGGTACATGAATGAGATTTCCGCCGTGTTCCTTGGCATGGGCTTGCTTGCCGGTATCCTGGGCGGTCTTGACCAGCAGACGATTGCTGAGGAGTTCGTTAAAGGTCTCGCCGACTTTGCGTACGCCGCCATCGTTATCGGTATCGCTCGCGGTATTCTGGTCATCGCCGAGGGCGGCATGATCATCGACACCATCCTCCAGGCGCTCGCTACTGCGCTCGCCGGTGCACCCGCCGCCGTCTACACCACGTTTATGTATATCGTCCTTGGCCTGCTCTCTTTGCTGGTTCCCTCGAGTTCTGGCCTGGCGGCACTCACCATGCCCGTTATGGGCCCCCTGACCGAGCTCATGGGCCTCAATCCCGAGGCGGCCGTTACCGCGCTCCAGTTTGCCAACCAGACCATCAACACCATCAGTCCCGTGGCGGGCATGACGGTTGCCGGCCTTGGCGTGGCTAAGATTTCGTTTGGCCAATGGTGGAAGACCATTTGGAAGTTCTTCATCTTCATGGTCGTGTTTGGCTTGGTCATTACTGCCATTTCTGGCATGCTTCCGGCGTAGGTGATTATAATGTCCGATCGTTTGACGGTCCTGACGTCTAAGAGCGTCTTTACCGGTACGGGGGACCTGCCGTTTGAAGGTTTCGTAGCGGTCCGTGGCAATCGAATTGAGGCGGTTGGCACCAAGTGTGAGGCAGCTTCGTATTTGACCCAGGCGGACGAGGTAGTTGACCTGGGCGACCGCACCGTCATGCCTGGCCTGATCGATGTACATACCTTCTATACAGGCTGGGCGCTGCGGACGTTGGGGTCTGATCTGTCCGGCATCGCTGATGCCAAAGAGGCCGTGTCGCTCTTGCGTGCATGGAAAGAAGGTCATCCGGATTGCGCGGCGGCTTTTGGCCACAACCTACCCGAAACGTTGGCATCGGATGCCGAGAACGCAAATACGGCAGCTGTGTTTGACGATTGTTTTGGCGATATCCCTGTCGTCTGCTTTACACCGGGTGCGGAGACCTGCGTTCTCAATGCTGCTG
Source organism: uncultured Collinsella sp. (assembly GCA_958446785.1). Classification (GTDB taxonomy): domain Bacteria; phylum Actinomycetota; class Coriobacteriia; order Coriobacteriales; family Coriobacteriaceae; genus Collinsella. The sequence goes on from CAUCXP010000189.1 coordinate 1,594, forward strand.
CCAGTGCGCGATACGGCTTCACACCCCAGGCGTGCTATGCCGAGAAGATCTGGCGCATGATGAGCGATTTCCTCGCGCTGCCCGAGGTACGTGCGGGGTATTCGGACTACATGAGCATGCTTAACGAGCGCGGCGTTACCGCCATCAAGGAGATGGCGTTTGATGACTACTACGGTTTTGCCGACGAAATGGCTCGCCGTGAGGAATCTGGTGAGCTGACGGTTCGCGTCTCTATGATGTCGCAGCCGGTGGGTGCCGGTGCAAATCTGTCATATGCTCGCGAGGCACGAGAGCGCTTCCGGGGATCGTTCGTTCGTTTTTCTGGCTTCAACCGTATGACCGATCGCGGCGTATGGGCGGGGCTTGCCGAGATGATTGACCCCTATGAGGACACGGCCGATGCGGGCGCTGCCGGCAAGACGGTTGTCGAGGAGCCCGAGTGGGATCTGATTGAGAACGAGCTGCGCGCAATTGATGCTGACGGCTTCCGATATTCCTTGCATTGCCAGGGCGATGGAGCCGTTCGTCGCACCGTGGCGCTCTATGCCTCGCTGCCTCGAGACGAGCATGGACGGTTGCTTCGCCGCCATGCGATTACCGATCTCGAGAACTCTGACCCGACCGATCTTGTCGAGTTTGGCAAGTTAGGTGGTATTTGCGAGGTCTATCCGCAGATTCTGACGCTGGACCGGCGCGAGGATTGCCTGTCGATGATGCGTCGACAAATTGGCAAGACGCGACTTTTGCACAGCTGGAATCGCCGCGGCATGGAAGATTCCGGATGCACGGTGTGCTGTGGTACGGATTTGCCACTGCTGATTCCGAGCCTGGGCGAGTCAATCTACAGCGCGTGCGGCGGATACTTCGACGATGGACTGCCCGTGAATGAGGCCAACACGCTGACGCTTGTCGAACTCTTGCGTGCTTGGACTGCCGGGGGCGCGTACGATCTGATGCGCGAAGACGAACTGGGTACGCTCGAGGTCGGCAAGCTTGCCGATATCTGCGTGCTCGATCGGGATGTGTTCGACCTCGATTATCGCGACGCACGCGATCTTGCGGTTGATATGACGATGTCGGACGGACAAATCGTGTTCGATCGAAATAAGGAGGCATAAGATGTCTGAATCCAAACCGACGCTGCGCCGCGAACAGATTGCGGGCATGAATATCCACTACATCATGTGGTCGCTCGATTACTTCCTTGATGTGCAGCAGCGTTTGGGCTTTGAGTCCATTGAGCTGTGGTGTGCAGAGCCGCATGTGACACTCGACCATACGGGCTACTTTGAGGCTGAGGTCCTGGCGAAAAAGGCTGCAGACCGTGGGCTTAGGTATCGTACTCTGTGCCCCGAGAATGTTGTCTATCCTTGGCAGTACTGCGCACGCAAACCGCTGCATGAACAGCGCAGCCTGGCGTACTTTAAGCACGGCATTGAGCTTGCCGAGGTACTTGGGTGCGACCGTATGTCCGTCAACTCGGGCTGGGGCGACTGGGACGAGGACCGCGAGGAAGCCTGGAAGCGCAGCCGCGAGCACTTGTCCATTCTGGCGGAGTATGCCGGCGAGCACGGTCTGGTGCTTACGATGGAAAGCCTGCGTCCCGAGGAGAGCAACCTTGTGACGACGGTTTCCGATGCGAAGCGCATGATTGACGAGGTCGCGAGCCCGTACTTACAGCCCATGGTTGATACAACCGCGATGGGCGTTGCGGGCGAGACGCTCGAGGACTGGTTTGCCGCCTTTGGTGATGGGGCAATTCACGAGATGCACTTTATCGACGGCGACCCGTATGGCCATCTGGTGTGGGGCGATGGCAAGCACGATATGGACGCCTTCGTCGCCACACTCAACGCCCATGGTTTCGACGGCATGCTGGGCCAGGAAATCACGGACGGCCGTTACTACGATGACCCGGCGGCGGCAGATGCCAAAAACATGGCCGCATTCGAGAAATATCTGATTGACTAAAACAACTATCGGCCACGCAGCCAACGTCATTGATTGCGGACTAAACAAGAAAGGAACTGGATATGAACGCACACGATCTGATCAAAGAGGCAATTGCCGAGAAGGGCAAGTTCGACAGCGTCTACTGGATTGCTTGCGGTGGCTCCATGATCGATTTGATCCCGGCTCATGAGCTTCTGCAGCGCGAGGCAACCACCTTCACTTCGTATATCTATACGGCTCGCGAGTTTGATATCATGCGCCCGCGCCGCTTGGGTGAGAAATCCCTGGTCATTGCTTGCAGCCACAGTGGCAACACCCCCGAGGTCGTCGAGGGCTGTGAGATTGCCCTTGCTGCCGGCGCTACGGTGATCGCCCAGACCGACAACGCTGGATCCAAGATTGACTCCGGCAAGTGGACCACGTGGGTCTACCCGTGGGGCGA
>CAUCXP010000190.1 GCA_958446785.1 uncultured Collinsella sp.
GTTTTAGCGAACCCCGCGGGAGTGACACGCATGGATAACAACACTTTGCTACTCCTTCATGACAAAAATAGGGGCGCAGAACGGTGTCCTGCGCCCCTCATTAAATCAATGTGTCCAAAAGGGCCGGCTGGCCTAATCGTCAACGTCTCCGTTGTCTTCGCGGTCATTTGCAAGCATTGCTGCGCCGGCGACCGTCGTCGCTACGGCGGCGGCAGCGAGCCCGGCGGCAACGCCAGAACCGTCGCCCGTGTTGGCGAGCTTTCCGCCCGAGCTCTTGCCCTGGTCTCTCTTGTTGCCCTTGCCGTTCTTGTCGGCGCTGCCTGCGTTGGAACCCGTGCCGCTGCCGTTGCCGCCCGCACTGCCCGAGGCCGCTACGGTAAAGCTTGCGGCTCCGTCGCTGGCGAGCGTGTAGTTCTGCGCCGCGTCGCCCAAGAGACCGTTCACGCGCACCCAGTACGTTCCTGCGGCAAATGTTTCGCCCTCGGCCATTGCCGTGCCCGGAGCGCCGTCCGCGTCGTGCACAAACTCGAGCTGGGCCGTGCAGGCATCGGTTTCGAGCTTGCCCTCGAGTGATGCCGCAATCTTGGCGCGCACGTCTTCGCCGGCCTTAAGGCCTTCGAGTCCCTCAAAATGGGGCGTCAGCGCGCGTGGATCGATATCGATGGGCACAGAGCCCTGCAGCCCCGTAACGGTCTCGTTGCCCAGGGCGTCGACATCCACGTATTCAATGGCAAACGCATGGCCCGAAGCTGTCGCGTTGAGCGCGTTGCTGCTGTCAGCAAGGCGGAAATGACCCTCGCCAACGGTCTTGCCATCCTGGAATGAGGCATCGCTCAGCGAGTCGCCGTACGTCATGCGCATGCGGGTCGGGAGATAGTACGGGAGATAGTACGAAGCCGTCTGCTTGTGCTCCGTATCGTAATTGCGCTGGTAGATGCTCCGGGCCAGCGCCGCATCAACAAAGTCGGATGCGATGATGCCAATGTGCTTGAGGTAATCTGACTTTGTATCCTCGGTGCCGCTGGGGTTGATGTACGGGCTCTTATACAGATGCTCGTTGACTACTCGTGCCGAGGTAAAAGGATTGCCTCCGTGCGACAAGCCCGTGCAGCTGGTGTAGTTGATAGACCAGCAGCGCTCCAGGACTTGCTCCTTGGCCCCGTTATCGTCCTCGACATCTACCTCGTTGCGCGTGCGCCCGGTCGTTTCCTTCAGCGCATTATCGACCCAGCTGAGCTTGTCGGTTCCCGTGAGTTTGTACTTGTCCTGGGCGTATACCTTGGTGCAATAGGGCTCTTTGTCGCCTGTTTCTCCCGCGGCTTCAAAGCCCCGCGCGTCTTGGACGAGACACATAGTGGCGCTGTCGGAGTGAGCCTTGATCTTGTCATCCCATTCGGTAAGGTCGAGGCCCCACGTGTGGCCGCTTACACTGTTGCCGGCGAGCCTAAATCGACGCAGCAGAACGATCTTTCCGCGCACCTCGTGTAGCGCGGGGATTCGGCTCGACGTATAGAACAGTTTGGGGTTGTCGTCCAAAACCTTGGCGAAAGCCGTCGTAACACTTTCGTCGGTAGCCTCGTCGTTGCCTCGTGATACAAGCATGATGAGCGCTTCTGTCGGGTTTTCGTTCAAAAATGTTTTGAAGTAGCCTATGACATCGGAAAGATGCATAAAGTACGCGTCTTTTTTGAGCAGGTAGTAATCCCCGTGGTCGATACCGGGGTCGTCGCCCTTTCCGAGCCGGATATCAAAATAGCGAATGCCTTCGAGCAACTGCGTGGGAATGTAATCCTGCTGGCATTTTACTTGCGAGGATTGGGGCTCAGTGTCGTTGTCCACGCTGCAGGTGCCCGAATCGTGCGTACCCGGGATGCTCAGCTCGTCGAGGAACTTGTTGTCGTCGACGTATTTCATCCAACATGGCCCATCGACGTAGCTGCTGTACGTGATCCAGTCGAGGCTGCTAACCGTGGCATCGTTCTTTTTCATGTCGTAACCGATAAGTTCGAGCTCCCACGGAATGCTCTTACTCTTATGGCAGATCTTATTGTTGTCCTGGTCTTCGCCGTTCGATTCTATTGCCAGGTACTTAATGTCTTTTTTCTCGGTTTCTTTCTCGACCGTGCGGTCTCGGATGATATAGGTTCCGTTTGATTGACGCTCGAACGCAAAAGCGCGGCTGGGCTTGTTGTCATACTCGCCGCCCCATACGTGGATGACCTTTCCATCTTTGTCAGAGTCGTCGTCGACCGACCAAAGGCTGTAGCCCGTCTTTTTATGCTCTTCGAAATTGAGCAAGGTGCGGATAGCATACCAGTTTGTATCGTCATTCTTGGTCGTTACGTTCTCAAGGATGAGCTTGCTGGACGTGCCGTCGTTAAACAGGTGGCAGACGTTGCCGCGAACGTTGCCGTCTTGGTTGACGCTCGCGGTGCGAAAATAGCCCGCGGGGCGAAGGCGAATGACGAACTTGTCGAGGGTGGCCGCCGGTGTGGGCGTGTCTTCTGCAAATGCCGCGCGCATGGGAAGGCCCAATCCCGCGGTTTCGGGCAGGCTTGCAAGCGGCGACAACGCCGCAAGTCCCAGGCCCAGCGTAAACGCTCGACGACTGATGGCGTGGTGTTCGGTTATAACTCCTCCATTCGCAGGGTGCGGTAATGCGCTCATTTTGGTCACTATACTGCCCGGATGTTTAAAGGTGTCGGCTTAAATTGTGTGCGCGGCGCTATAAATCGGCGGGCGGACGTGTTTGGGTGCTTGCCGTTTTCGTACCGTTGCCACATTTGGGGTGGTTCCGGCGTCCGGCATCCTCGCGTTCGTCAGGTGCCGGCATAAGAAAGGGAGGGTCGGTTTACCGGCCCTCCCTTAGTACGAAACGCTGGGGCACCGTCGCTTGTTTGCACTGCGCCCGTGTTTCCCGCTGCGCTCGCCAGTTGCTTAGCGCTTGATCTCGATATCGTCGAGCTTGACGTCCATGGCCTCGGTCTTGGCTTCGGCGATGTCGTCGGCAAATTCCAGAGACTTCATCATGGTCTCGACGGCGTCCTTGTGCTCCTCGACGTTGTCGATGCTCACGTATACGCTGCCGCCGCCTGCTTCGGTGAAGTACTCAGTCGTCACGCCGCCCGAGTGTGTATAGGAAGCGTTGCGCCAGGTCTTGCCGTTGTACTTGACGGGATCATTCTCGGTCCACTCAAAGTTGGCCTTCCATTTGGCCTCGTAGTCGAACAGCTCGTCAGCGTTCTTGTCAGAGTCGAAGACGGGGATGAAGCGGTCGCTGGCGTGCTCGCTCTCGGTGAACTTAAACTGGGCCCTATCGGCCGTGTCGCCTGCGACGTCCGTGATTTCGACGCCCTCGGGCACCTCGACCTTAAACCAGATGAAGTCGGTCCTCATATCCACGGCTGGCTTTTCTGCGCCGCCGCCACCGCCACTGCCGGTAGCGCCGCCGCTTCCGCCGCAACCCACCAGGGCAACCGCGGCAAAGAGACTGATGCAGAGGGTGAGAATCGCAAAGGCCTTCTTTTTCATGGTCGTGTCCTCCTCGATCTGTAACCGCCCATGGATTACCTGCCTTTACTGTACGCGTGGACGGCTCGCTAGGGTGGGCCATGTGTCCCATTCTGAGGGCTGGAATTGCGCCGACAAGTGGCAATATGCGCGGGTCCAAAAGAGGGGAGGGCCGATGCTGTCGGCCCCCCGGGTTGGGCGCCCGTTGTTTTAATGGGCGCATGCGCGCTGGTGCGCGTAGGCGCGTGCGGGTGTCCCGTTACTTGATCTCGATGCTCGAAATCTCGACTTCGCGTGCCTCGGAAACTGCCTCTGCCATGTCATTGGGGAACTCGATGGAGTTGAGGAGCGCCTCGGCTTCTTTCTTGTGCTGGTCGAAGTTCGAGATGAGGACGTAGACGCTTCCCGGCTCAACGTCGGTAAAGAGGAGTGTTGAGATGCCACTGTTGTCCTCGTACGTTCCGAC
>CAUCXP010000191.1 GCA_958446785.1 uncultured Collinsella sp.
TTCTCTGCGAACCAGCGGGAGCGCCAGTTCTCGGTGATGCCAAGACGGAAGCCGGTGGGGTAGACTTTCTGACCCATACAGCTTTACGCCTCCTTTCGAGGAGCAACGACGACGGTGATGTGGGAAGTACGCTTCAGAATGCGAGAAGCGGAACCCTTGGCGCGGGGACGGATGCGCTTAAGCGTCGGACCCTCGTCAACATAGGCAGCGGCGACAACCAGGTTGTCGGCACGCAGACCGTTGTTGTTCTCGGCGTTCGCAACGGCGGAACGGAGAACCTTCTCGACATCCACGGCGACGGCGCGGTCGCAGAAGTGGAGGATGTCGAAGGCCTGAGCGACAGGCTTGCGGCGGATCAGATCGACCACCAGGCGGGCCTTGCTGGGGGAAACACGCACGTACTTAGCGACGGCGCGAACCTCGGTGGCCTCAGTTTCAATAGACTTAGTTGCCATTTACGGTTAACCCCCTATTTGGCCTTGTGGCCACGGAACGTACGAGTCGGCGCGAACTCGCCGAGCTTGTGACCAACCATGGACTCGGTAACATACACGGGCACATGCTTGCGGCCGTCGTGGACGGCGATGGTGTGACCAACCATCTCGGGGAAGATGGTGGACGCGCGGGACCAGGTCTTCACGACGTCCTTCTTGCCAGCCTCGTTCATCGCGGTGATACGCGAGAGAAGGCGAGTCTCCACGAACGGGCCCTTTTTGAGACTTCTGCTCATAAGTGCTTTCTCCTAAAACTCGGTATCCGAAATTACTTCTTACGGCGACGAATGATGTGCTGGTTCGAGACCTTCTTCTTCTTGCGCGTACGAAGGCCCTTCGTCGGCTTACCCCAGGGGGTAACAGAGGGACGACCAGAGGTGTGGTTCTTGCCCTCGCCACCGCCGTGCGGGTGGTCGACAGGGTTCATGACGGTACCGCGGACGGTCGGGCGCACGTTCATGTGACGCTTACGGCCGGCCTTGCCGATGACGATGTTGGAGTGATCGGCGTTGCCGACCTCACCGACGGTGGCGCGGCAGGTAACGAGGATGCGGCGCATCTCGGAGGAAGGCATACGGACGATAGCGTACTTGCCCTCCTTACCCATCAGCTGGCAGGAGTTGCCGGCGGAACGGGCGATAGCAGCGCCCTTGCCCGGCTGGAACTCGACGGCGTGGATGAGCGTACCGACGGGGATGTCGGCGAGGGGCAGAGCGTTGCCCGGCTTGATGTCGGCGTCAGAACCGGACATGATGGTCTGACCGACCTCGAGGCCCTTGGGGGCCAGGATGTAGCGCTTCTCACCGTCAGCGTAGTGCAGCAGAGCGATGCGAGCGGAACGGTTCGGATCGTACTCGATCGTGGCAACCTTGGCGGGCACGCCGTCCTTGTTGCGCTTGAAGTCGATCACGCGGTAACGACGCTTCACGCCGCCGCCCTGGTGGCGGGTAGTGATGCGGCCGTTGTTGTTACGACCGGCCTTCTTGGGCAGGGGCTCGAGAAGAGACTTCTCGGGCTTGGTGCAGGTGATCTCGGAAAAGTCGGAGATCGTCTGCCAACGCCTACCAGCGGAGGTCGGCTTAAGGTGCTTTACAGCCATTACAATCCCTTTCAATAGGAATCCGTTAGCCATCGCAGACAGGGATTCGAGGTTCTGCCTCGGGTGCGATGACACCGGACGTATACACGGTTCCGGGCGTGTCCATTTTATACGCCCAAAACCTTGAGCTCTCGCCTCCCCTTTTTGGGAGGCATGAGCTCACTCAACAGCAGCGAGTCTTAGGCCTGGTTGCCAAAGACCTCGATGGTGTCGCCCTCGGCCAGCGTGACGATGGCCTTCTTCCAAGAACGGGTCTTGCCGGCGACATAGCGCACGCGCTTGGTCTTGGGCTTGACCGTCAGGGTGTTCACGCGAACGACCTTGACGCCGAAGATCTCCTCGACAGCGTCCTTGATCTGATACTTGTTAGCATCCTTGGCGACCTCGAACGTGTACTTGTTCAGCTCCATACCGGAGAAGGAACGCTCGGACACGATCGGACGGATGATGATCTCGTGGGCGGTCATTTATGCAAGCACCTCCCCGAAGTGAGCGGCGATGTCGGCGGGCATCAGCACGGCGTTGTTGTTGACGAGATCGTAGGTGTTGGCCTCGTCGGCAGTGATGATGAACGTCTTGGGAATGTTGCGGAACGACAGGTAGGCGTTGACGTCCTCATCGCGAACGATGATGGTCAGACGCTTGCCCTCAAGGCCGAGAGCCTTGAGCATGGCGACGGCAGCCTTGGTGGAAGGCTTCTCGAAGCCGTAGTCGTCGACGAGCACGAGCTCGCCATCGGCCAGCTTGGCGGACAGCGCGGAGCGCATAGCCAGCTTGACCTCCTTGTTGTTCATACGCTTAGCGTAGGAACGGGGCTTGGGGGCGAAGACAACGCCACCGTGACGCCACTGGGCAGCACGGATGGAACCCTGGCGGGCACGGCCGGTGCCCTTCTGACGCCAAGGCTTCTTGCCGCCACCGGAAACCTCAGAGCGACCCTTAGCAGACTGGGTGCCCTGACGCCAAGAGGCCATCTGGCACTTGACGATGTGGTGCATAACGTGGATGTTCGGCTCGATGCCGTACACCTCAGCGGCGAGCTCGGCCTCGGCGACCTTCTTGCCCTCGCTGTTCTTTACTTCAAACTTTGCCATTTAAGTGTTCTCCTTGGTATGACGCTGGGCTAAATGGGCTGGGCCCTTAGGCCATACGGATGGCGACGAGACCATTCTTGGCACCCGGGACAGCGCCCTTGACCAAGATGAGGTTCTGCTCGGCATCGATGCGGACAACGGAAAGGTTCTTGACGGTAACGCGCTCGTTACCCATGTGACCGGCCATCTTGACGCCCTTGAGGACGCGCGCAGGATAGGCGCACTGACCGATAGAACCGGGGTGACGCTGGAAGTGAGAACCATGCGTCATAGGACCGCGGCGCTGACCCCAGCGCTTGATGCGACCCTGGAAGCCCTTACCCTTGGAGGTACCGATGACGTCGACCTTCTCGACATCAGCGAAATCAGCGACGGTGACGACCTCGCCGACCTTGTGCTCCTCGCCGTTCTCGACGCGGACCTCACGAAGGAAGCGGACAGGCTCGACGCCAGCCTTGGCGAAGTGACCAGCCATGGGCTTGTTCACGTTCTTGGCCTTGATGTCGCCGAAACCGATCTGGACGGCGTCATAGCCGTCGGTTGCCTGAGTTTTAACCTGCGAGACAGCGCAGGGGCCAGCCTGGATGACCGTGACGGGAACGACGTTATCGTCCTCGTCCCAAACCTGGGTCATGCCAATCTTGCGGCCGAGAATCATGCTGATCAAGATATGATCCCAACTCTCGCGTGGTCTTGGGACAATGCGTACACCACCGAGCGTACGCCCCTAGAGGACCACTACTTACACGACGTGCTCCCCAGCCTTGTATTTCGCCCGGACTACCTGACAACCCTATTAAGCAGGCATTTTGTCCAGCCAGAATACTCCCCTGGTTTCACACAGCTGTTTAGTATACACGGCTGCGGGCGTATCCATCGAGATTCATATTTCACTCACATTGTTTACGCAGGTAAAGTGCGTGGATGGCTCCCGAGCACGGCGGAGGGCCGGAGAAATATATTAAGGTCCCTGCTCTACAGTCCTGCGCAAGACGGAGAGCACATTAAGTGCTCTCCTTTGCGTGTGGAACTCGCGATGACCTTAATATATTTCTCCGGCCCTCCGCCGTGCTCGGGAGACGACACGTTGATGTCTGCTTAACTCTGCTCGCTCAGCTAATTACTTTGTTGAGGATCGATGATTTGCTGCAAGATAAACTTGGATTGGGGCGCGTTGCCTTCTTCTCCCGACTTTTCCTCTTCGAAATCGAAAATCATGATGGCGCAGTTGGGGAGTTTTGTTGGGAACTCGAAGCCCT
>CAUCXP010000192.1 GCA_958446785.1 uncultured Collinsella sp.
TGCTCGGCTGCGACCTGGCCATCGCCCACAAGGGCCGTCCGCGCCACAACGCCGCCGAGGTCATGGGCATCATCGGTGACATCAAGGGCAAGACCTGCATCATCAACGACGACATGATCGACACCGCTGGCACCCTGTGCGCCAACGTCAAGGAGCTCAAGGCTATGGGCGCCGGTGACATCTACGTCTGCGCCACCCACGGCATCTTCTCCGGTCCGGCCATCGAGCGCCTGAACGATGCCCCCATCGTCGAGTGCGTCGTCACCGACGCCATCCCCGTCGAGGTCGGCGGCAAGATCAAGACTATCTCGGTCGCCGAGGAGTTCGCTCAGGCCATCTCCGCCGTTTACCACGAGGAGCCCGTCTCCACGCTCGTCGGCGGCGACTTCGCGCTGTAGTCCAACGCGTATCGCATCATCTTTGATGTTTTTAAAGGGTCGGAAGCTCGCTTCCGACCCTTTTTCTATTCCTCGCCAATCCGCCCTGGATAGTTAGTTCAGATACGTATTTTTTAAAGCTCCAAAGGTCCGTTCGGAGCCTTCTGAGCTCCCCGGCGGATGCCATGCCGCCCGAAGCTCATCGTTTTCGAGTACAACCGCCGCATATATTATCTTCAAATCGCCCTCGAAGGCCCTTAGAAACACCTCGAACGCCCGCCGCCTTATACGTATCTGAACTAACTGTCCAGTAGCCATCGTCAACCTTCTCGGCAGAGCTCAATTTCCTGCAATCCCCTCAACCGATTCCACCGATTTCCTAACACCCGGCCGTTCATGGCGCCCAGCACCCCGCTGAGCGAAAAGAACGGTATGGCGGTCGCATTCTGCCGCCAACTTAGTACGTTATAGCTATGACGACCGTGATTTCACATTTCTCCGCCCTCCGCGCAATTCGTCGCGCACGACGGGCGTACTCTGCCCTACCCTGGAGCTCCATTGATAGTGAACAGCAAGCACAGGCCTTGGCTAGCTGCATTCCCAATAATGACGCGATAGACTTTGGCGCACTTTCGATACTCGACGCCTGGAATGAAGATGATTCCGAGCTGCTCGATCTTCTCGTTTCAAACGAAGGCAACCGACGCCCCGACAAGCGACTTCTTCAGCATATTCTCTCCGCTCCGCTTCCTGAAGGTGCAATTATGCACGTCGAGGCCGACATCTACGCAACGTCTCCTGCCATGACAGCCATGCTTTGTTCTAAAAATAAATCAGTCGCCAAAACCTTGATGCTTCTCATGGAACTGGTCGGAACTTACTCCCTTCCTCCCGGGGCAACATACCCCATTGCCCATGACGACATCTGGCCCAAGGGCGATGGTTACGAAGCGACGGGCGATCTTGATTGCCTGGGCAACCAGTCAGCGGCCGAACAACAGAACGAAACCCGCTATGAACAGGCGCACTACAAATGCGAGCCCGCCACGACCATCGAAGAGCTCGAGGCGGTCGCACGGTTCGCCAAAAGTAGCTCATACGCCTCGTTTCGCACGGCAGTCAAACTCGCCCGGGCTGGATCCGCATCCCCAGCCGAATCCCTAATGTTTGCCGTTCTCGGAGCGCCCATGCGCTTTGGCGGATTCGGATGTTGCAGCCTGCCCATGGGAGGCCTGCAACTCAACCATCGAATCGACTTCGATACTCTTGCGGTCAACATGTCCTCGGGCATCCCCTATGCCATCTGCGACCTATATTGCCCGGCAGCCGGAGTCGACAACGAATACAACGGAATTGGGCATGAGCTTCAAAACGCTCGCATCCACGATGGCAATCGAAATAATGGCCTCAAGGCCATGGGCATCCACGTCCTGGTTATCAATCGCGACCAAATGAAAGACCTTGTTGCACTCGAAGCCTTCGCCCAAACGATGCATCGACTCGCAGGAGTCCGATTCCGGTACCGTATCAAGGGCTATCGCAAGCGTCAGGCCGCTTGGCTCAACGCTCTGCGGGCCGGAACCGGCCTCGCGCCGGTCTAAACGGCGAATCACCCGTGCGCCGTCGAGCAGGGCTGGGCAGTTAGTTCAAATACGTATAAATGGACGCATTGAATTAGACTGTTTTGCAGCTATCTCTATACCATTCGCCCTATTTGAAGGCAGGGTAGACTTCAAAACAGCGCCATATGGACTAACTAAAGCTCCAAAACAACGTATCGGCATTGAATTGAGTAATTCGAGTCCTCAGAACTTATACGTATCTGAACTAACTGTCCACCTCGGATTTCGACGGCCGTCCAAACGCCCCCAAACGCCCTCAATTACCCTCCATTTGACAGCGGCAACAGGGTCGCTCACCATAGCAGGCGACAAATCAACGAAAGGATGAACATGGCAGCTGCACAGCCGCTTAAGATTCGCATGGTTGCCGGGCTTGGCAACCCGGGCGAGGAATATGCCGAGACCCGCCACAACGCCGGCTTTAAGGCGATTGACGAGCTGGCCCGTCAGGCCGGCGTCACGTACTGGAAAAACCAGGCCGGCGCCGAGGTCGCACTCATCAACATCAACGATCCCGAGGAAGAGGGTGGCAAGCGCCAGATCGTGCTGGTCAAGCCGCAGTCGTATATGAATACCTCGGGTGGCCCCATCTCCAAGCTCTGCCGCGAGTACAAGATCAAGGCCGAGGAGCTGCTCGTCATCCACGACGAGCTCGACATCCCCGCCGGTGACGTGCGCGTCAAGGTGGGCGGTGGCCACGCCGGCCACAACGGCCTGCGCTCCATCATCGACAAGATGGGCAGCCGCGACTTTAGCCGTATCCGCACCGGCATCGGCAACCCTCCCGGCAAGATGGCCGTGGCAGACTATGTGCTCAAGCAGCTGCGCGCCCGCGAGGCCGAGGCCTTCCAGGACACCTGCGCCCGCGCCGCCGACGCCGCCGGTCTGGCCATCGTGCACGGCGTAATCTACGCCCGCGACCACGTCAACGGCGCCGCCTCCGCCAACGGCAAGCACTAAAACCTACCGTTTGGGGATGTTTATTTTGGCAGGTTTTATCTGCGGAAACGCCCCGGTGGCCGCATCGCAATAAACCCCGCGCCGCCATACACGCATAACACCCCAAAGGGGGCCGGCCTCATCACAACCCGAGGCCGGCCCCCTTTGCCGTTTTGCCTGATAAAACCGACCAAAATAAACCTATCCCTATTTGGTAGGTCGAAGTGGATAAACCCTTTTCCCAACCGCCGAAGACACACGTAAACAGCATGTCCATGAGGGTATAATTTGCACCGTATGTCTGCACAACGCCTGTGCGCGTACGGTTTTACTCGGGCTACCGTCCATTTCCGTGGAGGCACGGTTCGGCGGCCCTAACAAGAGAGGGGTTCTATGTATAAGATCCTGGAGAAGACGCAGTTCTCGGAGAAGGTGTTCAAGTTCCGCATCGAGGCGCCCGCAATCGCCAAACATGCGCACGCTGGACAGTTCCTCATGGTTCGCGCCAACGAGACGGGCGAGCGCGTCCCGTTTACCCTAGCTGGTTGGAACGGTGACGAGGGCTGGGTCGAGTTCATCTTCATGGTGATCGGCAAGACCACCGAGATGCTTTCCACCTATGAGGCCGGCGAGTCACTGCGCGACGTCGTGGGCCCGCTGGGCGTTCCCACCGAGATGGCCGAGGGCCCCTGCGCCGTCATTGGCGGCGGCGTCGGCCTGGCAATTGCCTTCCCGGTCGCCAAGCACCTGGTCGAGACCGGCCACGAGGTCCACGCCATCATGGGCGCCCGCACCAAGGACCTCCTGCTCATGGAGGACCAGTTCCGCGAGCTCCTCGACGAGGACCACATCCATATCACCACCGATGACGGCTCCTACGGCGAGCAGGGCGTTGTCACCGCTCCGCTGGAGCGCCTGCTGCAGGACAAGGCCGTGAGCCAGGTCTTCTGCGTCGGCCCCGTTCCGATGATGAA
>CAUCXP010000193.1 GCA_958446785.1 uncultured Collinsella sp.
TTCCATGGCATCGGCCAAGCCCTTGCGATACATGGGCGGCGTCACAAAACCCGCCACGCCAAAGTCGTCGCCCGGGGCGCCTTCGAGCAACTCACGGCAGCAGCCCACCTCAGTCGTCACGCAGGGACGGCGCGCTGCAAGCGACTCCAGCACGCTGAGCGGCTGGCCCTCGGAGATGCTCGTCAAAATGGTAAAGTCGAGCTTTTCCATGTACTCGACCACGTTGACGCGGCCGGTAAAGATCAGGTCGCGCACGCCCAGGGTTTCGACCAGCGCGTGGCACTCGGCGCCGTACTCCTCGTCGTCCACGCCGCCCATGATGTGCAGGCGCACCTTGGGCAGGCGCTCGTGCAGCTCAAAGAACGCATAGATCATGGTCTTGACGTCTTTGATGGGCGCCAGGCGCACCACCGCGCCAATGTCCACCCAGCCGTCATCGGGCTTTAAGGGAATATCCTTAAAGCGGTCGAACTGGATGCCGTTGGGGATAACCAAGCATTTGTCAGCATCGCAGCCCATATCGATCTGCGTCTTGCGGGCGTTATGGAACAAACTCGTCACGCGGAAGGCACGGCGGTAGATCTCCTCCGAAAGCAGGTAGAAAAAGCGAATCCAGCGGTCCTTAAACGACGGCACCACCCAATCGGCGCGAATGATCTCTTCCTCGCGCTCGCGGGTATAGATGCCATGCTCGGTCAGCAGCACCGGCGCATGGTGAACGCTTGAGCCCAGGCAGGCGAGCAGGCCACCGTAGCCGGTCGAGATGGCATGGTACACATCGGCTACCGGCACCTCGCTGCCCAACAGGTAGAGCACGGGCAGCAACATGGAGCGCTTGGTGTGGAATGCATCGGCAAAGGGCGTGTAGGGGTACTCGGCCAGGCACACGTCGCGAAAGATATCCATAAACGTGCGGCTCTGCAAAAACGAGAGCGGATGCACGCGACGGCGGTGGAAGATATCGAATAACACGTCCCAGTCCGGATTGGAGAGCGACACCAGACGGCGTAGCGCCTCGCGCTCACGGTCGTTAAAACTGGCTTCATGTTGCTCGCCCGAAAGCCGCAGGGCATCGTCCAGGAACACCTCGTGCACCTCGACCACGTTGCCGGGCAGCTCGTAGACAAACTTGCCACGGTCGGCAGCATGCGCGCCGATCACCCACAGCACAAACTCGTGCTCGGGCATGGCCGTAATGTAGCCATGCATCCAGGTAGATACGCCGCCGTGCACATAGGGGTAGCAACCCTCGAGTACAAAGCAGATTCTCATTTATCGCTACCCTCCTTGCGCGCAATGGTCACCGTCTTGTCCGTGGCTTTAACCAGGTACAGGTCGCCCGTCAGATGCGAAATCTCGCCACCCGTGACTGCACCCGGCTCGCCGTTGTTGGCACGGAACATGAGCCACACCTCATCATGGAAATTGCCCAAGCTGAGCGTCCAGGCATCCGCACTTGTATCCACACTCACCGTTACGGACGAAAAGCGCTGGATGGCACCCGAGCATTCCGAGCCGGTCTGGCGACGCAGGTCGGGCGCAGACTTGGTAAGCCAGTCCAGGTAGTCGGTCAGGCCGCCCTCGTAGACCTCCCAGCCCTCCGTAGCGCCGCGATCGGGATCGAGCAGGTCGTCCGGGTGCATAAAGTGCGTGCTCACGTAGTGCATGTTGAGCTCGGACACGGCAGCCAGACGCATATAGGAATTGTTGACCATGCCGCCCGAGACAATACGCGGCTGCTCCACAATGCCGTCGCTCGCCACGCCAAACTCCTGCACATAGGGCAGGTCGGTTCCGTCCTCAAAGTACGTACTGGCAATGGTCTTAATGCGTGGCACGTCGGTGCCGATAATCTTGCGCGCGCGGGCCGAAAGGATGTTTGACGGCGGCACGTAGACCGAGCCGTGCGCGTTGGGCAGCACCTCGTCCTGATAGGCGATGAGCTCGTCGAGCGATGCGACAAGCGTCTCCTTGTTCTTCCACGTCTTGTAGTCGTACAGCGTGCCATAGTCGGTGTCCCAGAGCGCCAGCGGCTGATGGTTGTAGCCGTGAAAGCCCAGCTCTCCGCCCATCTGCAGCAGCATGCCGCCAAAGTAGCGGAACTGCGTGGTATCGGCCTGACGAGCAGGCTCGGTCTTGTTGACCGCGTCCTCGTAGTTTTCGATCATCACGCCGGTATAGCGAATGCCGTATTTTTGCGCGAGCTTTTGCAGATCGGGCCACCAGACCTTGGCATAAAAGTCGGCAATGGAAAGCCCGTAATCGCGTTTGATGTAGGTGCCGTCGCCCGAGGGCACGGGGCTGGGAAAGTCGTCCAGATAGAACACGGCGCTGTTGATGACGGGGTAGGCCGTAGCATCGCCCAGCAGGCTGATCGCCGCGGCGTAAAAACCACGCATGACCTTGTCGTAGATACCGATATTACACACCACGGTGCGCCCGCTACCGCAATCATTCGACCAAATGAGCGGGGCGCCCGCATCGCCGGTCTTAGCCCACACGTGCGCCGACTCGCGCAACGAAACCGAAAGCGACGAATCAAAGGGGTCCGAGAGCCCGTAGCGCTCTCCCCCGCCCAGCATAAAGTCCTTACTCGGCACAATGCTTTCGGCTTTTGCATAGTCATATCCGACCGATTCAATGCCAAGCTTGGGAGCAATCACCTGCAGATAGCTCGAGTTATCCGGGGTCATGGCGAGCATAAGCGAACCGCCGGCACTCACCCAGCTCATGATGTCGGTCAGGTGCGTACCGAGCCCGTCGAGCGACGGCATGAGCAAAATCACGCGATCGAAGGAGGTCAGCGAGGGAATGGCGTCGGCGCCGTCCAGGGCAAGGTCCACGTCGCGGTGCGCAATCTTCATATCGAGCAGGATCTGGTCGAACTGCTCCTTTACGTCCTCGACGCCCGCTTGGTCGGTATCGGAAATGACCAGGCATGTGGGCTTTTGACCGAACATCGCCGAGGAGGCCGGCACTGCATCGTTGGCGGCAAGCATCCCCAGCTTATGCTGGCCCGAACTGTACTGCACGCCGGCGCGCTCCACCAGCAGCACGGCGGCCATGGCAATAAAGACCGCCCACACCACAAGCAGGCCCATCCAGCGAAAGTGGCCCGCACGGTCGCGGATATGCTGCACCACGCTCATCGGGCCTCCTCTCCATTGCGCCAAAACGCCAGCTCCTCGCGATTGGCGGCGCTCAAGTACACATGCTGCTTGTCGATCGCATCGATCACGCGGTGGACTTCGTCACCGTCGCGGCGCATCACCGCCAGGCGCAGGCAAAGCATCCAAACCTCCTGCTCCTCGGGAACGTCGAGCACCAGCTGGTCGGTCACGGCCTGCGCCTCGTCGATCTGGCCGGCATCGGCCAGTGCCGTCGCATATCGAACGCGCAGCTCAACGGAGTCCTCGCGCTCGCAGCGACGCGCAAGCAGACGCGCGTACTGTTGGCGCTGAATCTGAGCCACGCGTCCCTCGGCCAAGCCCGAGTCCAAGTATTCACCAAGAAAATCGCAGTATTCATTGAGATTATGCGCGCTCGGGTCGGTCTTAAAGGCACGCTCCAGCTGCTGCAGCTTAAGGTCGGACTCCTTGGAGATCTGCGCCACCGCCGTTGCGGCATAGTGCGCCACCTCAACGTCGTCGTTAAGCTTAGCCGCCTGCAGCTGCGCCAGATACGCATCGGGCTCCTCGGTGAGCATAGAGAGCATGAGGCGGCGCCGGTCTGCCGGGTCGTTGACGATGAGCGCCTCCTCAAGCGGGACCACGCTCGCATCGACTTCACGGTCGTGCACCAAGATGTTGCGATGCAGCCCATCATTAATGCGAAGCGACTCCAACGTGGCGTCCTTGAGGTCCGCGCCAAACAAGGCGCTGCGCACGGAAAGCAGCACCACCAGCAG